>JBATMM010000600.1:0-11686 GCA_049289835.1 Saprospiraceae bacterium
AGGCGGGGCGCCTAATGAAAATCGTTTCTTCATCGATGGAATTGAAGTACCCAATATCAACCACTTCGCTACGCAAGGCTCGTCAGGTGGACCTGTAGGATTGATCAACGTTAATTTCATTCAGGAAGTTGACTTTTATTCAGGTGCATTTCCTGCTAACCGGGGTAATGGATTAAGTTCTATTTCTGAATTTAAATTAAAAAAAGGAAATGATGAAAAACTGACCGGAACTGCCATGTTAGGTTCGAGTGACATAGGAGTTACGTTGGATGGTCCAATAGGAAATAAATCATCGTTTATCTTTTCCGCCAGACGATCCTATCTTCAATTACTTTTTAAAGCCATCGGTCTTCCTTTTCTTCCTACGTACAATGATTTTCAACTAAAGCAATCTATTCAGTTAAATCAAAAAAGTTCAATCACGATCATCGGGTTAGGAGCTATTGATGATTTCAAGTTGAACAAATCAGTCAATGATGGTATTAAAGATTCGGCCACTATAGAACGAAACAATTATATCCTGGGCTATCTGCCGGTGAATACACAATGGAACTATACTATCGGAGCTATCTACAAGATTGTTTCCCGAAATGGTTTTTTCTCCTTTGTGGTCAGTCGAAATCATTTGGACAACACCGCAAAAAAATTCGTTGACAATATAGAGCTTCCGGAAAATAAAATTCTGGATTATAACTCCTCAGAAATTGAAAATAGAATCAGAATCGAAAATACTTCTTATGCAGGCGCATGGAAACTGAATGCAGGTATAGGTTACGAAAACGCCCGCTACACAAATTCCACCTTCAGGAAAATTGAATACCTGGGTAAACCTGAAACAAATAATTTTAACTCTGAACTAACCTTTCAAAAATTATCACTATTTGCCCAGGCGGGCCATAAGTATATTGGTGGCAGGCTCGTGCTATCCGCAGGATTAAGAACTGATTTCAATAGTTACGCCCATGAAATGGCAAATCCAATAAAGCAGTTGTCACCGAGATTGTCCATATCCTATTCATTAGCTCCAAAATGGTCCGTCAATTTTAATACAGGCAGATATTATCAGTTGCCTGCTTATACGGTGATGGGATATCGGGACAGTACAACGACACTGATCAATAAACAAAATAAAATCAGGTATATTCAATCAGATCAAATGGCACTGGGCCTTGAGTATGACAGGGACAATTGTTCTAAAATAACAATTGAAGGTTTTTATAAAAAATATGCTCACTATCCATTTCTGTTGAAAGACAGTATTTCGCTTGCAAATCTTGGCGGAGATTTTGGTGTCATTGGGAATGAAGCAGTCATATCTATATCGGAAGGAAGGAGCTATGGAATTGAATTTTTAGCCCAGCAAAAACTAAGTTCCTCTGTCTATGGTCTTATCTCTTATACATTTTTTAAAAGTGAGTTTCGGGATAAAACAGGCAAGTACCGGCCTTCTTCCTGGGATAACAGACATATCCTAAACCTGGTAGTTGGAAAAAGATTTAGTAAAAATTGGGAAGTGGGTATGAAGTTTCGTCTCTTAGGCGGTGCACCTTATACATCATACGATTTAGCTTTATCCTCCAAAAAGGAAATCTGGGATATAACAAATCAGGGAATTTCAGACTGGAGTCATCTAAACGAAAATCGTAATCCGTTGACGCATACCCTGGATGTGCGCTTAGACAAGAAGTGGTTCTTTAAAAAGTGGAGTATAAATATGTATCTCGATATACAGAATATATATAATTTCCAGGCTGAAGGACAACCCTACCTGAATGTGTCAAGAGATTCTGCAGGCCATCCGATCACAAATACCACAGACCCTTCTTCTTATGACATCTATCTGATCAAAAATACAAATGGCACTCTCCTACCGTCGATTGGAATCATGGTCGAGTTCTGATTCAAAGCATTTGATCTTGGCATTTGTACAGGAGGATAGTATTCAAGATGTAGATACCCGTTTGTAATGTTAGCTTTGCAGCTTCATTTTCACAATCAATCAATTATGGACGAGAAGATAGTCACTAAAGATAGCAATGGCAATGTACTGGCTGAAGGAGACGGTGTTCTGCTTACAAAGGATCTGAAAGTAAAAGGATTCAATAAAGACCTTAAAAGAGGAACACTGATCAAGAATATACGCCTGACATCTGATCCCGGAGAGATCGAAGGAAAGGTAGAGGGTAGTGTGCTTGTGGTCAAGACCATGTACCTGAAGAAAAAATAAAAACTTACTTAATCAGATAAGTTTGCATTCTCATAGTTCGAGCTGGTATAACGAATACTAAAAATGAAAAATAGAATAAGCCTGTTTTCAATACTGATTATATTCGGATCAGTCAAACTCATAGCTCAGGTACCCGTAAGTCAGGAACCTTCACATCGGGCAGTATTTCAAAATCAATACATCAGGTTGCTTGATGTGAGACTCAGCCCCGGCGACACGACTCAATTTCATATTCATGCCACACCTTCATTATTCCTTCATCTTTCGAATACAAATGTGTCCACGCAAATAATGGGACAGGAATGGGTTAAGGACAGGAATGAAACCGGAAAAACCTGGTATAGATCCTTTGCTCCGGATATCCTTGTGCACCGGGTGACAAATTGTGATACTGTACCATTTCATGTGACAGATCTTGAAATACTTTCTTCGTTTGATACTACCACTTTGTCCCAATACAAACACTTGCCTTTTGATTTGCTGTTTGAAAATGAAAAAGCTGTTGCTTACGGGATTACGAATAAAAACATCATGCAGAGAGTCGCCAAGAACCGAGGGCCGTTACTTGCTGAATTAGCTACAGGTGATGAAGTATATTTTCATAATGCAGATACAAAGCAATCTAAAGTAATAAAGACAGGTGGCTACCTGTATATTGACCCGGGGACCTCTTTTTATTTTACAGGAAGTGAAAAGTCCTATATTAAGATGGTATTGTTTGAGATTAAATAAATGGAGTTAAAATCAATAATTCTCAAGAAGATTGCAGAAAGCAGTGATTCGGGAATTGAAAAATGCGGCATGATCCGGTCAAGTCACATTATTCTGCAGCGAACAATAGACCAATTCCTTACGTTAAACTTACTCCTTCTGCTCTTTCGCCCTGACATCTCCCATTTTGAATGAGCGCTCTGCGGGAAATTTTGTTCCTTTATTTTTGCATCAGATCCCTTTAAAATGGAATTAAATACAATCTCAGAATTTAAATCGTCTCAAGAACTAAAAGATAAACTTTCCGAAATTGGTTTTATAAAAACGTATGCGGAAGGCGATATTATCCTGAATGAAAACGCATATATAAAAGCGATACCCATTGTAACGAAGGGAAATATAAGGGTAATGCGAACAGACGATGATGGCAGAGAAATTTTGCTTTATTACATCAACGCCGGAGAAAGTTGTATTATGTCATTCCTGGGTGGAATGCACCACGATACAAGCAAAGTGGTGGTGGTAGCAGATGAGGAAACAGAAATACTATTTATCCCAATTGATAAAGTGGGTATTCTCATCAGGGAATATCCGGAATGGCTGGACTACATTTTTCGGTTATATCATAAGCGATTTGAAGAATTGCTTGACGTCGTCAATGCCATTGCATTCAAAAAACTGGATGAGCGACTTCTGAGTTACATCCGCAAAAAATGTGAGATGACAAAAAGCCAAACTTTGTATGTCACGCATGAACAATTGGCCAACGAATTAGGTACGGCCCGCGTAGTCGCTTCAAGGCTTCTCAAGCAAATGGAAGATGAGGGTTTTGTAAAATTAGGCCGAAATAAAATCACACTTCTTTAAAGGAATTATCCGCAATACGCCTTTAATTCTCCCTGCTGGTTCATTTTTTCCTTTTGTAACAAAAGTAGCAGTGTTGCTCATTTCATTGGTCGATCTTTGCGGTCTACGATTTTCACCTGAAAAACAATCGAAATGGACTGGCAAACTTCCGGAATAATAGCTTTAATAGGCATAGCAGGTGGACTGCTTAGTGGCGTGCTGGGATTAGGCGGGGCCATCATTATCATTCCTGCTTTAGTCATGTTACTTGGCTTCTCACAGCAAATGGCACAGGGAACTGCATTGATCATGATGGTTCTTCCGGTTGGCGCATTGGCAGCATTCCAATATTACCAAAAAGGGTTTGTCGATATGAAATCCGCCTTGTTATTGGCCGGATTCTTTTTCATTGGAGGTTATTTCGGGGCTAAACTCGCAACTGATATTCCCCAGGACTTATTGAAAAAGCTGTTTGCTGTGGTACTTATAGCCATTGCCTTTAAAATGTGGTTTCAAAAATAAACCAGGGTTGTGTAACATAAGTAGCTGACCAATGGAATTAATACAATGAACTTTGCACTATAAATGAATAAAGAAATGGAAATAAAGCAATTCGAAGACAAAAATCTGGCCCATTATTCTTACGCTATTGTAAGTAATGGTGAAGTTGCAATAATTGATCCCTCAAGGAATCCACAACCGTATTACGATTTTGCAAAAGAAAACCAAGCAAAGATTACGACTGTCATTGAAACACATCCGCACGCCGATTTCGTGAGCAGTCATTTAGAAATTCATCGTAAAACAGGCGCCACAATCTACGTGAGCAAACTATTGGGCGCTGAATATAATCATGAAACTTTTGACGATGGCGATGCGATTGTGTTAGGCAAGATTACATTGAAAGCACTGAACACTCCAGGCCATTCACCGGACAGTATCAGCATTGTGGCCATCGATGGAAATGGACAAGAAGAAGCTGTCTTTACAGGTGACACTTTATTCATCGGCGATTGTGGCAGACCAGACCTGAGAGAACAAGCCGGAGCCATTACCGCGGCCAGAGCCGACCTGGCAAAACAAATGTATCATTCACTTCGTCAAAAGCTAATGACACTGGCCGATGACGTCTTGGTATATCCTGCACATGGAGAAGGCAGCTTATGTGGAAAAGGCCTGAGCCATCAGAAAAGCAGTACCATGGGGGCTGAAAAAATAAGCAATTGGAGTTTGCAAAATATGAGTGAGGTTGATTTTGTAAAGGAGCTTTTGAATGATCAACCGTTTATTCCCAAATATTTTACGTTTGATGTAGGTGTTAATAAAAAAGGTGCGGATGATTATGCTTCGAGCATATCTACTGTGGAGAAAATAGTTCATATCACCAGCGATATTGGTACTCATTCTCTCGATCTGGGAATACTCATTATTGACACAAGACCTCAAAAGCAATTCAAAAAAGCACATTTAAAGAATGCCATCAATTTGATGAACGACAGCAAATTTGAAACATGGCTAGGCAGTATTGTAAATCCAGGGGAAAAATTCTACCTGATGGGCCATAATGAAGCTGTATTGCATGAATTGATAGCACGCATTGCCAAGATCGGATATGAAAAACAAATTGCCGGAGCCTTTATACTGGAGCATGGGAATGCTGAAATGCAATTGTTTGATAGCAAGGCTTTAAAAGAAAATGAAGATGAGTACACAATCATAGACATACGAAACGCTTCAGAAGTAAAATCGCATAAAATATTCGCAAATGCAATTCATATTCCTTTGCATGAACTGCGGGAACGTACTAATGAAATCCCAATGCATAAGCCTATTGTAGTGCATTGCGCAGGTGGTTACAGAAGCGCAGCGGGAAGCAGTATCATCAAATCCAAACTGAATGGCAAATCGCAGGTGTATGATCTCAGCGAAGCCGTAAAACGAATTAAAAAATGACTTTCATTATTCATCATAAGCTTACGATCATCGGAATCATGGCAGGTGCTATGGCCGGCTATCTCTACTATCATTTTGTAGGATGCGCCAGCGGGACCTGTATTATTACTTCCAGACCATTCAACAGCACATTATATGGCGCTCTGATGGGAGGGTTATTGATGTCAACATTTAAAAAAGAAATTCCAAAACCATAAATAAATAACAATGAACACAGAAAAATTAATCAAAGAAAGAAAAGGCACAATCGTGGATGTA
The DNA here is from genome assembly GCA_049289835.1 of Saprospiraceae bacterium. Taxonomy (GTDB): domain Bacteria; phylum Bacteroidota; class Bacteroidia; order Chitinophagales; family Saprospiraceae; genus Opimibacter. The sequence goes on from JBATMM010000600.1 coordinate 5,996, forward strand.
CGTACATCTGCAGAATTCAGAAGGGGAAATGTGGTGGGAAGCATAAACATTCCATTGCAGGAAATACCTCAACGGATAAATGAACTTAAAAGCCTGAAACAACCTTTAGTATTGTGTTGTGCATCAGGAAACAGAAGCGGACAAGCTCATACATACCTGGCCCAACAGGGCATTGAAAGTTGGGATGGCGGATCATGGCTTAATGTACATGACCTTCAAAATCAATCAAACTAAACAATAATAATATGGAAACCATAGATCAAATCATATCATTGCCGCGAATAGGCGATAAAGCACCTGCATTCAAAGCCATCACTACACAAGGGGAAATAAATTTTCCAGGAGATTACAATGGCAAATGGATCATCCTGTTTAGTCATCCTGCAGATTTCACTCCCGTATGTACAAGTGAGTTTATGACTTTTGCAAAAATGGAACCCGAATTCAGTGCTCTGAATTGTCAATTAGTTGGGTTGTCAATTGATGGTTTGTATAGTCATATTGCCTGGCTCAGAACCATCAAGGATAAGATTGAATTCAAAGGGATGAAAAATATAGAAGTGAAGTTTCCCTTAGTGGAAGACATCACTATGGAAGTGGCGAAAAAATATGGGATGATTCAACCAGGCGAAAGTTCAACAAAAGCTGTACGCGCAGTTTTCTTTATTGACCCTAAAGGAATGATCCGGGCTATGATTTATTATCCGCTATCGATGGGTAGAAATTTCAGCGAATTAAAAAGAGCATTAATCGCAATGCAAACTGCCGATACGTACAATATTGCCACACCCGCTGACTGGCAACCCGGAGATGATGTCATCGTACCGACGGCAGGATCCTGTGGAGTGGCTAAAGAAAGGATGGAGAACAAGGAAGACATGACATGCTATGATTGGTTTTTCTGTACAAAACCTTTGGCAATTGACAAAATCAAAATGAATTAAAGAAGCATGAAAGAAAGAATCTTCACCAATTGGACATTTACAAGGACATTGTATCTCATTTTGGGAGTCGTCCTTATTGTCGAGTCGATTACAAGTCATCAATGGTTTGGCGTTGGGATCGGCGGATATTTTGCTTCCATGGGGATATTTGCTTTTGGATGTGCTGCAGGAAAATGTTATGGTGGCAACTGTGCCGTCGAACCGCAACCAAAAACAACTGCATCTATTCAGAATGTAGATCTGGAAGAAATAAAATCAAAATAATGCAACGCGGATATATCATTATAAGCCTGGTTTTTTTCACTTTGGTCTTAAATAGCTGCGATCAAAGCCAATCCAGTACAAAGCTTACAGCCACAACCTTTGCTGATAAGATAAAAGAACTTCCGTCTGCCTCCATTGTCGATGTGCGCACCCCGGAGGAATATGCAAAAGGACATTTAGTTAATGCTAAAAACATTGACTGGAATAATTCGAATTTCGATATGCAGATTTCAGCACTTGATAAATCGTTACCCGTTTTTGTTTATTGCTTAAGTGGTGCCAGGAGTTCATCTGCAGCTGATAAAATGCTTTCCTCCGGTTTCAAAGAAGTATATGAGCTGGACGGCGGAATACTAAAATGGAGAGTTGCCAATTTCCCGGAATCTCTTGACGCAGTCAGATCAACAGGAATGCCCAAACAACAATTTGACTCATTAGTCCACTCTGACAAATTAGTACTCATCGATTTTTACGCCGATTGGTGTGCTCCGTGCAAGAAAATGAAACCCTATCTGGAGGAGATTTCAAAGGACATGGCTGATAAAGTTATCGTGATCCGCATCAATGCTGATGACAATCAAACTCTTTGTAAGGAATTAAATGTAGACGCACTCCCCTGCCTGCAACTTTACAAAGGCGACACCCTCACCTGGTCAAATAAAGGATTCATTGAAAAACGTGCAGTAGTAGCACAACTTCTGTAACCTTACTTTCTTTGTATTTGTACAGAAATATGTCTTAATCCGAATGGTCTTCCGGAATGCGCTAATTATTCTTTAGTAAAATTTCCTCTATATTTACCTATCAAAAGGTGATGGAGTTCGCCGTAACCGCCATAAAAAAGCTGATAACTCCTACTCAAATCATTAATACAAGTACAAAATGAGTAGGATATTATTATTGATCGGTATTGGAGGATTTATCGGAAGTATAGCCCGGTACGCCGCGGCAAGCTGGCTCACGAGAATCATTCCCTCAGTGTTCCCATACGGTACATTTGCTGTAAACATTACGGGTTGTTTAGCGATAGGTTTAATTTATGGACTTTCTCAACGCTTTCACTGGGTTACACCTGAATGGGGATTTTTCCTTGCAACAGGATTTTGTGGTGGATACACAACCTTTTCTACATTCGCCTATGAGAACATCACGCTGCTGCAGAATTCGAATTACCTGATGTTTGCAATGTATAGCATCGGTAGTTTCGCGATCGGCTTACTATCTGTATTTGCCGGGATAGCTCTGGCAAGAATTTGATCACCATGATTTTTTAATCCTGAAAAACTATGAATTATAAAAAAATATTAATTGCGGTCGACAGCAGTGAATATTCATTGAATGCTGCGCAAAAAGCAATGGACCTAGCCCATCAGATTGATGCCATAGTAGCGGCAGTCTGTGTAGTAGATGCATCGAAAGCATTAGGCAACTTCGATGTCGGACTTTTACCAGGTGAAGCATTATTGGCGCTAACCAAAGAAGCCGAACAAACGCTTGATCAGGTAAGCAAAATGTACATCGGTAACGATCTGACGAAGTTTATGCCTGAAGGATTCCCTCGAGAAGAAATTCTCCACACAGCAGAAAAGTGGGAGGCCGATTTAATTGTGATGGGCACACATGGACGAACAGGCCTTCGTCATTTATTGATGGGTAGTGTAGCGGAATATGTGCTACATCATTCAAAAGTCCCATTGCTGATTGTTCCCTTAAGAAACACAAAATAAAATGATGTTTACTGCATAGTCAATGAAATTATTTACAGTCATCATACTTGTGTCATTTTTGCCATTATGGCGAAACATTCAAGACATAACAGAGGCAAATGTGCCTGTCGTTGAAACGATCAAAAGTGAAAGCATTCGATCTGTTCATGATGCAAACCAGAATTCGGTAGTCCTCGAAACAACAAAACAAGTTCTGATTGCAATAAAAAACAAGGACTACACAAAGTTTGCCTCTTATATACATCCGGTATCAGGCATCAGGTTTTCACCTTATGCATCTATAGACACAACCGTTGACATCAAATTTAGTCATGAAAAATTTCCTGAAGCGGCCAATAAAAGGGACGAATTGATCTGGGGGTATTATGATGGCAGCGGCGATACTATTCGCTTATCTGTTGACAATTATTTTAACAAATTCGTATACAACCATGACTTTCTGAATGCAGAAAAGACCAGCCTTAGTAAAATAACCGGCAAAGGAAATTCAACCAATAATCTTGAAGAAGTGTATTCTGGTTGTGTATGTACAGAAAGTTATTTTTCAGGATTTGATAAAAAATATGAGGGAATGGATTGGGAATCTTTACGCCTTGTTTATAAAAAATATGGTGCCAGATATTTATTAGTTGGTATCGTTCATGATCAATGGACAATATGACTCACCAGCGTACAGCCGTCAGAACAGTTTATTTCAGCATTGCAGGCAATACGTGCTTAGCTATTATCAAAGGAATGGCCGGTATATTCGGTTGTTCCTATGCCTTGATTGCAGACGCCATTGAATCCACCACCGATATATTTTCTTCTCTCCTCGTACTTTTTGGTTTAAAGTATGCTAATCGTCCTGCAGACAAAAATCATCCTTATGGTCATGGACGTGCTGAGCCACTCATAACATTTCTTGTCGTGGGATTTTTAATTACATCAGCCACAATCATCGCCTATGAAAGCATCAGCCATCTCACTTCGCGACAGACCATGCCAAAATCATGGACACTCATTGTACTTGGTGTCATCATCATCTGGAAAGAGATTTCATACAGAATCGTAATAAAGAAAAGCAATGAAACAAACAGCTCATCTTTAAAAGCTGATGCCTGGCATCACCGGAGCGACGCGATCACATCGGTTGCGGCATTTATAGGCATATCGATTGCATTGATTGGCGGGAGAGGATATGAAGCCGCTGATGACTGGGCTGCGCTTTTCGCTGCTGCATTTATTCTGTACAACAGCTATTTAATATTCAGGCCTGCACTGGGTGAGATCATGGACGAACATGTATATGATGACCTGGTCGATGATATCAGAAGGGTGTCATTGACTGTAGAAGGCATCATCGACACAGAAAAATGTTTTATCCGGAAGGCGGGAATGCAATATCATGTGGACCTTCACGCCATCGTAGCCGGTGACATTTCAGTCGAACATGGACATGCTATAGCTCACTTGCTTAAAGACACCTTACGCCATGAAATTCCACAGTTGGGAAATGTATTGATTCATATTGAACCTTATAAACATCAGGAAATAATATCAACATGAAAAATAAGAATCTCCAAACCGAAATCGATGCAAGCTTTTTATATCAAAGACTTGCTGATCATGAGAAAGATGATACGATAGCTGATGTATTCCGTCAGATGAGCCTGATTGAGAAAGGCCATGCGGAAGCTTTTGCTCAAAAAGAAAATGTGTCCATTGTCGATCTGATGCATCCCTCCTGGAGAGCAAAGTCTCTGGATACAATAGGCAAAATATTCGGCTATGACTATGTGCTTGGCGTTCTGATGGATACTGAAAAAAGTATTTCGAGCGCTATCATTAGTTTAAAAGAAAAAAATAAAGTACCTATCACCGGCACGGAAACGAATCACGTCAAAATCCTGCGCGCCATTCTTGAAGGTGAAAAGAAAGTAACAGGAGCACAATTATCAAAATTTGAAAAAAAACATCGTTCAGTCGGAGGCAATGCGATCAGAGCAGCTGTGCTGGGCGGAAATGATGGATTAGTTTCCAATTTCAGCCTGATCATGGGAATAGCCGGTGCTACTGAAGGACAGCAAGGTGTATTATTGGCCGGACTTGCAGGTCTTTTAGCCGGAGCTTTGTCGATGTCTTTAGGCGAATGGATATCCGTAAAAAGCTCTCAGGAACTATATGAAAACCAGATGCAAATCGAAATGGATGAGCTGGAAACAAATCCGGAAGGCGAACAGAAAGAACTTGCTTTAATTTATATCGCAAAAGGTATTCCTTCTGATCAGGCCCATCAGATGGCTGCTGATATCATGAAAGATACCGGCAAGGCTCATGAAGTACTGGTCAGAGAGGAATTAGGCATCAATGCAGAAGAATTAAAAGGGTCAGCAGTGGAAGCAGCTACATTTTCATTCATACTCTTTGCCATTGGAGCAGTTCTGCCTGTCATTCCTTTCATGTTTACATCCGGAATGAAAGCGATCATCATCAGTGTGTGCATGAGTGCAGCAGGACTTTTTCTGATCGGTGCAGCGATTACTTTATTTACGGGAAGAAATGTTTGGTTTTCAGGATTTAGACAGGTGTCATTTGGTTTAGCTGCGGCTGCGATTACATTTGCTATAGGAAGATTAATCGGGGTATCGATTTCTTAATTTTCTTCGTATACGTATGTAAACGTTTACAAAACACTCAAGGCATAGCCTTGAACACACCAGAACGTCGGTCAACCGACGCTCAACATTGTGTTTCGTTGATCCTCGGTTGACCGA
>JBATMM010000601.1:0-2265 GCA_049289835.1 Saprospiraceae bacterium
TATATAAAATGAACGATATTAAATATGACAGTGCCAGTATTCTTCAAGCCCTTGGCTTAAAATATTCAACACCTTTTCATCAGGATGACTATGTGATCAAATGGAATGACTTCGATGGGTTTGATCAATTGAGTGCTTTTGGCGATAGTAAAGGGGGGCTCTCTTATATTTTTCTTAAAGCGATCACACATTGATTTGGCGATGAAATAAATGTTAGTTTGTGTCCGGCTACCGTTGCATATACAAAACATAACTGGATATTTTTCCTTATGTTTATTGCGAACAAATCATTTTCAATTGAGAAAATTAATTTTCTTACAGGCAGCCAAAATTTTACTGACTATTTTATTCGGTTGTTCATCCATTGTGTTAAGTGCCCAATTGAGTATGGGGGCTAAAGTAGGTCTTGCCAAATCCTGGAGAGCCAATATCCCACAACAGGATGATGAATACATTCGCAGAACAGATATTCAGTTTTCTATCCTTACCTACATGCAGATAAGCAAAATATTAAGTCTTGGGATTGAACCGGGGTATGTACCAAGAATTAGCTCAGTTACTTTTTTTGGGTTTGAAGGAGGGAGCGAAACATCCCGGGTAAATGTAAATTACTTAGCATTGCCTTTATACCTTTCTGGTAGATATCCATTGTGGAATGAGCGATTGAAGATGAATGTAAAGGCTGGTTATGGAATTTCATGGCTTGTGCATGCAACCAGGGAATTTCAACAAAGTCGACCCTTCACTGAACCAGTGATCATTAAGCATACAGGATGGTTAAATAAAATGGACCACGGATTTTATACCGGTATAGGCATTGATTACACCATGGGTAAAAACAGCTTACGATTGGAATCAGATTTTTATATTGGCCTGAGAGATGCTATTGTAGTTGGACCAACAAAAAATAGAAATCTTAGCATCAGCATAGGTTATAACCTTGCTTTATGATGGTAATTGGAAACAATTACAAAAACAAAATTGTTTCTTATCCAAAAACACAAATACCAACTCTTGCAATCATTTTCATTCAACAATTACTTCAAATCCCAGTCCTTGATAAGCTTTTAACGTATCAATATTAAAGATTTCAATTATTTTATTCAGATTTTCATTACTTACGATGATATGATCACCTATTGAAATATAATCAACCCTATCAAGGACTTTAATATCATGAGCTGATTTTTGAAAAATAAGTTTCTTGTAAAAATCCAGTTGCAACCGATGCTCTGGTGTTTGTACCGGCATGAAAACTTTGATAGAATCAACATTTTCGATTTGCCTCAGCATAGCGCCTTCATATTCGAAGGGATGCCTGGGCTGAATGTCATTTCGAATAAAATTTATTTTTCGCCAGAGTATAAACAGAATAGGGATTAGCATTATAATTTTCCATTGCTTCGGAATACGATCTACAAGGTGACCTGTAACTGTTCCAAGAATTAATGCAAAGAAAGGATATACAGGAGCATCATACCATTCAAGTTTGTCCGCAGGAACGGAGATGAGCAACATGTAACATAAGCTAATGATGATCCATCGAAGTAAATGATTCTTAACAGATTTGTTTTTTAAAATAAATAACGAATATCCGATTCCCACCATCAGGAAAAATATCCATGGCGTATAGGTGCGAAGAGAATCAAAATTTTTAAAATAATATCCAAATCCATGTTCATGCCACGGCATCACATTTGAAAACATGCGCAGATATTCTGAATGCCAGGCCAAACTGATAAACCCGGGTTGAACACTTTCCCTGCTGATGTAATAAAACAAACAAGTGACAGCAGATAGGATTGTACCAAGTAAGAATTGTTTAGACCATAATACTCTTCGCATTGGCGACAAAATCCAGACAACCCCTAGTGGACCGAGCATCATCCAGCCTGCAATGGATTTAGCATAAAATGCAAAAACGACCATCACAAAAAATAAGATCATATGTCGTTTGCTCCATCGGTTAAAATGTATCGCATCAAGGACAATCAAAGAATATCCAACTACAAAAAATGACATCACCGCATCAAGATCACCTGTTCGGGCAATGTGATGCCTGATAAATCCTTCATTTCCCACAAAACAAACAAGCACCAATATTCTTGTCCATTGAGTAAATCCCCATCTCTTCAAAGCCATACTCAAGATGATCAGAATACCTGTCACAGACATTGCAGATGGCATGCGCACTGCAAACTCCGGCCATGGAAAACACTTTAAGGAAATAGCCTGCAACCATAAGACTAATGGTGGTTTGGTATT
>JBATMM010000602.1:0-2807 GCA_049289835.1 Saprospiraceae bacterium
GCTATCGTAGTGCCCTTACTCAACGTATATGGATTTATCAATTTCAGCAGGGATGTACCAGATGGCAAAGATGTTAATCGAAGTTTCCCTGGTACGCTTGCAGGTAGTCTTGCATCCCGAGTAGCCAGGATCATTACAAAAAATGTCCTGCCGCAGATCGATGTTATCATCGATTGTCATGCAGGAGGTCAGGGTCGTTATAATTATCCACAGGTACGAATTACAAAAGGAGATGAAGAGAGCTATGGTATGGCACTGGCTTTCAATCCTCCTTTCATAATTCATAATCCGGCATTAAACGGTTCATTACGTAAAGCAGCCAGGTTGGCGCAGAAAATGTGCCTTACGTATGAAGGTGGGGAAGCACTCAGGCTTGATGGATATTCAATAGCGCGAGGGGTTTCCGGCATTCAGCGTACCATGCATCACCTGGGTATGATAGGTACATCACCTCCCGAAATCGGAACTCCGGTGGAAATTGAACATGCAAGCTGGGTCAGATCCTCTCATGCAGGTTTGTTTATCTGGTCTAAGAGTTCAGGTTCTCTGATCAGGAAAGGAGAACCCTTAGGTACGATCAGCGATCCCTACGGTGCACGCAAAGTCGTTGTGCTGGCGCCAAGAGAAGGTTATATCATAGGGCACACCAATGCGCCTGTAGTAAGTCAGGGAGATGCACTCTTTCATATAGGATATTAATCCAAAACTTGTGGCATTACGCTTCTCCTTTATCTTTGCTGCCACTATATGAAAATTATCACACGTCTTATTCCCATTACGATCCTCATTATGTTAATAGGGAGTGCTTGTAAATGGTTTAATAGCAATATTCAGAATGAAGACACGGGTAAAATAAATCAGTCGGATACGACCAGCAGTAAAGCATTTGAATCGGATGTGGAGGTCTATGAAAGTCCTGACAGGGTGATCTGGCAAAAACCTGATCTGGTCATTGAGCAATTAGGTGAAGTCGACGGAAAAGTGATAGCTGATCTTGGAGCAGGCACCGGATATTTCAGCAGACGTATTGCCTATAAAGGAGCTACGGTCATAGCTATCGACATTGATCCGAAAGCCATTCAATGGATGGAGGAACAAAAAGCAAAATTTCCGGTAGAAATAAGAGACCGCTTGATTATCAGGCAGGCTGATAAAAATGATCCACATCTAAAAAAGAATGAAGTTGACATGGTGTTGTTAGTGAATACCTATTCCTACATCACAGACAGGGTGCCTTATTTTACAAAGTTGAAAGAGGATATCAGGAAAGGAGGAAATGTAGTCATCATTGATTTCAAGAAAATAGAAACCCCTTTTGGCCCTCCACTTGAAGACCGTATCGATGTAGCTGATGTTGAAAAAGAATTGAGAGATGCAGGTTATGATATTCTCAAAGTGGACGAAGAGTCACTTGAGTATCAATACATCATTAAAGCACAAAAACAGTAACGAATAACGAATGACGATTTATGAATGACAATTAACGAGTTTTTCGTTATTCGTAAATTGTTATTCGAAAATCGTTTCGCGTCTCGGGTCCGGCATCCGGCATCCGGCATCCGGCATCCGGCATCCTTTTATCCGGCGTCCCGAACGATCAACTCATCTCTTCCCGGTCCTGTAGAAATATAGGTAATAGGCAATGATAATTCTTTCTCGAGATACGAAATGTAAGTCTTCACTTCTTTCGGTAAATCTTCATAGGTATCTGCTACAATATCCTTCATCCATCCCGGATGTTGATTGAGGACTACATCTTTAATTCCTTCTAACATATCGAAGGGTAATTTTTTTGTTTTCAGACCAAATTCTGTTTCATATTCATTAGCCACAGATATAGACTCAAATGCATTCATGACATCGAGCTTTGTGAGTGCGATGTCTGTTGTACCTGTGATCATGGCTGCATATCTCAGCTGAGGCAGATCAATCCATCCACATCTTCTTGGCCTTCCTGTGGTACTGCCAAACTCATTTCCTGCCTGGCGTAATCTTTCTCCTTCTTCTCCGGTCAGTTCTGAAGGAAAAGGGCCGGAACCTACACGGGTACAATACGCTTTTGAAACACCTATAACTTTTCTGATCGCGGTAGGAGGTATCCCAAGACCACTTGATACACCTGAGGAAATAGTATTGGATGAAGTGACAAAAGGATAAGTTCCGAAATCAATGTCCAGCATCACACCTTGTGCACCTTCTGCGAGTATGTTGTGTCCTTTTTGTAAATGTTCGTATAGAAAGTATTCAGCGTCGATGAGATCCAGTGTTCTCATTCTTTCAATGGCTTCAAACCATTTATCTTCTTCTGTCTGAAGATCATATTCGATTTCAGGATATTGCTTGAGCAAGCGAAGATGCTTGTCACGAAGGGAAATATATTTTTGATAAAATGTATTGCTTAATGCATCTCCTACACGCAGACCATTTCTCCCTGTTTTATCCATATAGCATGGACCGATTCCGCGCAGGGTTGAGCCAATTTTATCTTCACCTTTTGAAGCTTCTGAAGCCATATCCAGTAGCCGATGAGTCGGAAGGATAAGATGTGCTTTTTTAGCGATATACAGCCTGTTGAGGACATCACAACCCTGAGCCACCAACGCATCAATTTCACGGATGAGTGTGACCGGATCGATCACCACCCCATTGCCGATGACATTGATCATATGGTTATGAAAAATACCCGATGGAATCGTGTGGAGTACAGTCTTCTTACCATCAATCCAGATTGTATGACCGGCATTCGGACCTCCCTGGAACCTGCAGACTAATTGATATTGATCCGCGAGATAATCCACAATCTTTCC
>JBATMM010000603.1:0-5838 GCA_049289835.1 Saprospiraceae bacterium
CAACAGAATTCCTCTGTAAAGCAACTCTTCCTGGAGCCCGGGTAATGTTGCCTGATACAATGTCGTCTCCGGATTTATGCTAAGTGTTGCGCCGCCCGATACCGCATAAAGCCCAACCCTGATTAAGAAATAGATAAAGCAAAGAGCCAGTAATGGCTTGGTGTCTGTCCAATTTATTTTTGATGTAATACTAAAAGATGATTTAGTGAAACCTGGAATAATGGCTATAAATAGCAGGCCGGCAATTAGAGCCAAACTTTTGCCGAACCAGTTCCATTGTTGTCCCTGAAATATTGTCAGATTGGAGAATGCACTCAAAAGCAGATTTGTCACAACATAAAACAATACGCAGAATAGTATAGGCGTTAGATTACTTGTTTTGTTTCTCTTTATACCCCATACGAATAACGGTGTCAATATAACGAAGTGTAAAAGACTTTCAATTCCTGTTGTCATCATTTTATTCGGTAGTCTTAATAAGATACATAGCGGTAATTCATGTAATAACCATCTTTTCGATTCTTCTTGCAAGCTGTAATTTATATCACTTTTGCCGATTAGTTTTTCAAATTGATTATTTCACTTTTAGACCTGGGATAAGGATGATTGAACATTTTCGAAAGAAGTTCTTGTTTAATTCACTTGTCTGGGCGTTTTGCAACCGTCCAGACAAGTGAATTAACAACACCACGAATTTTAAATGAGGACACTACTCAAAGCTTATTTACCATTTCTTTATATGCCAGAACAAAAAATCGATCTATCTTTCTGTCTATGAATCGACGTTTCATTTTGTTTCTGCTTTGTTTCCTTTTTCTGTCCTCTGTGACTGGATTTGATTTACTATTTGGGCAAGTGGTGGCCGGGAGTATTCCGGCAGGCAGTGTTGTATTAAATGATGTGGTCTCTTTGGAAGTAACGGAATCGGACTATGACACCAGCGGGTACCTGGATCTGGATCAGGATGGACTCATGGACCTCAGTTTTTTACTCCACAAGGGTTTTCCTCCAGTGGACAATCCCCATTTCGTTAAGGTTTTCTTGTTGAACAATCAATACGCTCTTTGTTATCGTGACACGGTCTTTCATCATCTGACACTGCACAACGCCGGTGATACCTTGTGTGAAAACATGTCCCTCTGGGGAACGACAGATCACTATACTCTCGATTGTTTTGGTGCCTGGACCTGCTCATTTGATACTACTCCGACTGTTAACAAATTTCTTGCTTACAAGAATCTGACGACCGGAAATGAAGGTTGGATTATGTTTTCCATGAATTTATATCCTACGGAGTCAGCACCTGCTGTTACTTTTCAAATTAACGAATGGCTTACATACAATCCGATCACATCCGTTGAAGACATTTCACACCAATCAACCGTGGGATTATATCCCAATCCAACTTCCGATGGGAAGATCACATGTCCTGTAGGTATAGTACCTGAACAAATTGTAGCTTATGATATGTGGGGACGTCAACAAACATTCCTCCAGACCGGCCAGAGACAATTTCAGCTTCCGGATCAACCAGGTTTGTATTTCATTCGCATGAATGATTCGTCGGGACAGGCTATCCTCCAAAGGATTTTAAGGTTATGATCAAATTTGTCGCTCTGCTAAAACTAGAAAACCGGTTCTTATTTTTGATAAACTCCAAATATCGCATCACTATGTCCTGTCATTGACAAATATTCATCTTCCTGATTAAATATGTACGATAACAACATTTTGGTTTCTTCGTCTTTATTGAGAAAGTTATGCGCTATATCTTTAAATAACAGATGCGTAATATCCCATCCTACTTTTCTTTCCTCAATGATTTTAAAATGTTTATGTAATGAGGGAATGATTGAATCGGAATCGATGGCTTCTGAAGGATCCACAAGTATCATTCGTAAGAGTCCTGGTCGATAGATATGGCGTTTTATGGATTTATTGTCAAACCGGGTTTTAAATTTATCCGGCAGAGCGGATAATAATTTATTTGCAAAACTTAATTGCGCTTTTGTCCATTGAAGCCTCCTGGGTCCGACATATTCAAATACAATTAGATAGCCTCCATCTTTCAGCAGGGGAAATACATTATTTTTTAATAAATGGTCAATATCCTTAAAATGATGTAAACTTGAATTAAACAAAATAACATCATAAGCTCCATGTTCAAATGCATGCGTTGTGAATTCTCCTGCCACATATTTAATATTGTTCAAATTCAGTTCTGAAGCAGACTTTCTTGCCTCATCAACCTGTTTTGAAGCGATGTCAATACCTTCAATCAGATCAAAGTTTGAATATTTTGCAAATTTTCGTTCCCTCGCACCGCTTCCACAACCAACTGAAAGCATTTTGAGACCTTCTGATTTTGAAAAGTATTTAGAAACTACATAATCCTCATATTCCAGCTTATCATTACCTGTACATTTTTCATTCCAGCGACTACGAACTTCAGGTATTTCCCAGAAATCGGAGGTTGAAGCAGTTGAATTCCATTTAACTATTGTTCGGGTTTGATCTGAGAAATGAAATTTTGACAACAATTCACTAAACCCTTTTTGCTTTAATTTATAAAATAAATCAATGAGATCGCCGACCGATATATATGTTTTATCGTTAATCATTATTTGTGTGGTATTTTATATTTTATTTTTTATGAAAATTAGCCATTTTGGCCATTGGGGTTACACAGAGGGCTTTCAACTCTAAAGATAGTTTTTGTTATCATCGAAGGGCAATCTTTCATCAGGCTAAATATTCGTATAATTTTGTTGTCCATAGTGTCAGTCTTATTTTAAGCTCATCAAGAGTTCCGTTTCTAATTTGTTTTCGTCACTTGTCCAGTGTCCATATATTTCTATGTATGGAAGTATGACCTCAAATCCCTGCTTTGTCAGTTCGTTTGTCATATTTTGTCCTGTTTGTTTTATCAAGTTATAAGCCCCAACATGCTTATAATAAGCATATTTTTCTAAGTTTATTTGCTTTTTCTCAAGTCCATGATTATTGCTGGCGGTTGGATGATCAAGTTCAACACCGGCAAATACTTTGTCAGCGGTGTCATAGACCCAAATATTCATCCCTTTATTTTTTATGCCGTTTGTTTTAATAACCTCCCACATCTTACCACTCAATATAAAGGCGGTTCCCGCGTAGTCTTTGTATGTCGCAACGCCTCCGAAGCCGTAGATCTCTAATTGAAAGCTCGTCGTTATTATTTCTATTTTCATTGTTCAATATTTTGATTGTTATTGCAAATTGTAGGGTTTGAGTGGACGTCTGATTTAGCCTTTAATGACAGTTCGTGTGATAATCATCCTTTAATTGCACATTAAAGTCTATGGATTATGTACTAACTGCATAAAAAATTGTTTTATATTTTCGATCCTAACGATGTAGGGAATTATTGCTGAGACTAATGACGCCATAATCTTAATATATGAAGTATGAGTACAACTATGAATAAAATAAAGGAAATATAAGTACTGACATAGGCTAGGGGTATGCTTGCCACCTGAAGCAATATACCGGCAAAGATGATTATGTTTTCAAATTTTGATGACAGTTTTTTCAATACTCCTTCGGGTATCATTTTATTTTTCATTGTATATATCCAGATGGAAGAGAAGGCCAGGTTCATCATCACATAATTTACGGCTACTATGGTTACGGCATAGGGACTTTCAAAATTTCTTCCTGCAAGCGAGGTGGTGAAAGGAGTGGCCGATAAGAAAAGCAGGAATAGAAAATTCAAAAACACTAGGGGTATATCCACTTTTTTTAGCAGACGAAAGAGGTTGTGATGATCCATCCACAATATGACGATGGTGGAAAATGAAATGAAGTAGCTAAGGAATGACGGAGCAAGGTGAGACAAATACAATTTGAGATCGCCATCCGAGGTAAAGGCACCTTCGGGTACTTTAAATTCCAGTACCAGGATGGTCATGATGATGGCCAGGATGGCGTCAACAAATGTTTCAAAGCGGTTTTTTTCGGTTTCTTCAGAGAATTGTTTTAGCATATACTGATATTTATACTTTCATGATTCTGGTCAGTTAAAATTTTCATGTTGCCTCGAGTTGAATTTAAAAATAGCAAAAATCAGGAATGCTATTCCATTGCCATCAAAGAATTAATTTTTTTTCTCTTGTCGGGGCGTTTTGCAACCGACTGGACAAGAGAATAAAAAGGCCATGAAAACGTTTGGAGGGTATCTTAAAAATACTTAGATACATACGATTACTTCGACTAACCTCAGCGCAAGTAGCGTTCAGTGCGATGCTTCGCGCAGTACCTCACTTACCAACAACCATAGGATGACAAAATTTTGATTTATGAAATGAAAATTAAGGGAAATACATATTACTATTGGCAGTCTGTTGGAAGAAACTGCAGCGAAGGACTTGATTATTTATAACCGAATGATGAGACTAACATCAAAGAGGAGTAATAAAATGCTTTGAGATGAATAAATCTTACACATTGATGATAGAAGGGATGACTTGGCAATTTTGTGCTGCTAAGATTAAAAGATTATAATCATCTGCCAATATGATCATTATCATTAATTGGTACATATCTCTTCCTCATATTTGCCTATATAGATGCAATTAAGTTGAGGGAAAAACAGTATTTCTTTGTTTCTGGCTGCATTCGCCCTTTTAATTGGGCATCGGTTTGTATATATAGAATTCTACTCTCTATGAAAAAATACAATTTTGTACTCATCCTCATCTCAGTAATAATAATAGGATCCATTTTAAGTTGTGAGGAAGGACTAACGAAAACGCAAGTTGAAGTTTGGATTCAGGTGAATAACCAAAGCCTGGATACAGTCTATTTTTTTACAAATGAGAATACTTCACTTACTATGGTAAGACCTAACTCACAACTTACCCGACGTGATTTTGCAACTGAAGTTGATACTGAGGTAAAGTTTTATTCGACTGTATATTTAAAAAAGATAGGCAGTTTGCTGGAGTTTGATGCTTCGTGTCAGTATGATTTCTTACCATACAACGACGAGCCTCCAATGCGTGATTTTATTTTTATCTGGGATGGCACTACTCTACATCAATAGCGTATAACGACGATCAAGGCTATGGGCAGTGGCGGCTCAATGCGTAAGTCTTCCTGGTAGCCTTAATCTGTGTCCTTAGCGATTGCTTGCGAAAAGTATTAATGAAATTGTATATTAAGACTGGATTAAAACAGCGGAAAGTAATATCTGAAACTGTCTTATCCCTTTGTCCATTAGATAATGAAGCTCATTTTTGTATGGCCTTGTTTATCGAATCACAGCCAATTTAAGGGTCATGCGTTGATTCCCACTAACCAGTTGTACATAGTAAATGCCGCAAGGAAGCACACGCATATCAAGTGAAATATTGGATATGCCCGGAACATACGTTTTTTCCGGAAGTTGAAGGACATTTTCGCCTAACATATTGATTACGGATAGCGTGACTGGAAGAGATCGCTTAGTTTCAAATTGTACCTGAATTTCCGATTGGACGGGATTAGGGTATAAAAAGATGTCATCGACATCGGCTAGTGTTTCAGTAAATGTTTTAATCGGATTGACCTCAAGCGGTATCGTGGTTGTCACAAACTCAATCCCGGAATAGTCTTCATATACCACTTCCTTTCCATTATGAGTTTCTGAGAAGCGAACATACCCCCCAAATATTATCCCATCACCATTTCCGTCGACCAGCAGGAAGTCGTAGCAATCATTACTTGTATCAGGCAAATCCATGTTCACCACGACTAACTCTTCATGATCGTAAGCCCCCGGATCATCGGGTTGTGTTTCGACTGATCCGCCTCCATCAGGTC
>JBATMM010000604.1:0-2072 GCA_049289835.1 Saprospiraceae bacterium
ATACAAACTCGTCATTGAACTTGCCACAGATGGCAAACTATATATTATGGTGCCGGATGACAAGACACAAAAGGAAGCCGTGACCTGGCTTAGCAAATGGCATCTCGATCCAAAACATATAAAATTTATTCATGCCCCACAAGGCATCGATGCTTTCTGGGTGAGAGACTGGGGGCCACATGCACTTTTTACAGAAGACGGAACAATGAAACTGGCTGATGGAATTTATAAATATGCCACACCTGTCTCGGGATATAAATGCGATGACCCATTGCATTTTATCTACATGACACCTGATAATAAAATCATTCAGACCGATATTGATGATAAAGCACCTCAATTCATCGGTATTTCCATGGATTTGGATATGGTTGAACTTCCTTTCGCATTCACAGGAGGAAATGTGATCACGGATGGACTAGGCACTGCCTTTTCAACCTGCATCATTAAAAATGAAAATCTATATAGCGGTGAATCGGAGGAAAAGTTTCTGACGGATACAAAATCGATGTTGGGCATCGACCATTACAATCTGATTTCCAATTTTGAACCGGATGGTATTCAGCACATTGATTGTTTTATGAAAATGCTCGATGAGGATCGTCTGCTGGTCATGCGTCCTCCGATAGGTCATCCATTATATACAGTTTATGAAAATATCGTTACAAATGAATTGTCGAAATTGAAAAATGCCTATGGTCGCCCATATCAGATCTTAAGATTAGATACAGATGTTTACTATGAAAATAAACTGGCAGCATATTCCAATTCCCTGATCCTGAATAAGACCATTTATGTGCCTTTGTTTGGCATAAAACAGGATTCAGTGGCTTTATCTGAATGGCGGGCTGCTATGCCGGGATATAAAGTGAAAGGTTTCGACTATCAGATCAATAAAGAGCCAACGGTGTCAGATGAAGCCAGACATCACTATGGCAATAGAGGTTGGAATGACGGAGATGCACTTCATTGTCGGACACGAGCGATGTGGGATCCGCAAATGCTGTTCATGAGTGTTGACCGAATTCCGAATACTATACAGGCTGCAAAAGATTATCCGGTCTATGTGATCATCAAAGCCTACAGTAAAATGTCTCTTATCCCTGAAAGTCTGAAACTTTCGTGGAGAGTAAAAGGTACAACTGAATGGAATGAAATTTTACTTGCTCAGGCTACTACACCTGATCTTTACAAGGCTTCAATACCCGGTGCAAAATCAGGGACAACTATCGAATATTTTGTATCCGCTAAAGATAATTCCGGGAGAAGTGAAACGATGCCGAGGACGGCACCGGATGGATTGTATTCGCTTAGTGTTCAATAAAGTAATGTTATGCATAGTTTGAAAAAAAGATGTTATCCGTAGTTTCAAACTACGGATAACATCTTTTTTTCAAACTATGATGCCTTTTCCGGATGTTTTTAACGCCTTTTTCAACCTTTTTTCCCATCCATTGTTTCCCCCTTCAAATCACAATAATTTTTTATTTAAAAATCTAATTCCTTTATTATGTCGAACAAAACAAAATGGAACATCGACCCTATTCACTCCGAAATTGGATTCAAGGTCAGACACCTGATGATCACAAATGTGAAGGGCTTTTTTAAAGAATATGAAGCCAGCATTTATACCACAGGAGATGATTTTATGACCTCAGAAGTGGATTTCTGGATGAATTCTGCCTCGATAGATACAGGTAGTCCTGATCGGGACAAGCATATCAAAAGTCATGATTTCCTTGATGTTGAAAACTTCAAGCAAATCAATTTTATGGGCAACACCTATGAGCAGGTTGATAATGATGGCAGCTATGAATTGTATGGAGATCTTACCATCAAAGGAGTAACAAAACGAATCAAACTGGATGTTGAATTTGGCGGTGTGATGCGAGATCCATGGGGAACTGTGAAAGCGGGTATCACCATCAATGGAAAAATAAATCGAAAAGACTGGAACCTCAACTGGAATGCTGCCCTCGAAACCGGTGGCGTGCTGGTAAGCGATGAAGTAACAATCAGTTGCGATATCCAATTGGTAAAATCTGCAGAAGAAGTTGTGACTGCTGATGAGG
>JBATMM010000605.1:0-9887 GCA_049289835.1 Saprospiraceae bacterium
CGTCAGACTTCATTGTTTATTAGACAGATGATTTCACTCAAAAGGAGGATTGTTTCGCCGTGTGAATTCTTCAATTTTTAAAGAAAAATACCCTATGAGATTTTTTATCCTGTTGGTTCTGATAGTAGCTTTTCGTTTTCTAAAAGTTATTGCACAAAATGTAGGCATTGGTACTTCCACGCCTATGGAGAAACTCCACGTCGAAGGAAATATTTTGATGGATACGGCAAAGGTGACTGCTATCCAACTTGCACCAAATGCAGGTGCAGGTAAAATATTGACCAGTGATCTCACCGGTAATGCATCATGGGAAAACCTGGTTATTGCACCTCCTTCAAATTATAATGGTAATGTTGGTTATGGTGTATGGGGTGATTGTACTATTAATGGGAATATAAGTGAATACCAACCCATAACAGATCCATCGCCTTTTTATAATGAACGCTTTGGTTATAGTGTATCTTTATCTGGTGACTATGCAGTAATCGGAGCTTATAAGGATAGCACTTTTATTCCAGGCCAGGGCAGTGCAAGTGTGTTTGCTTTTAATGGTGTGAGCTGGGAATTTTTGCAAAAGCTAACAGATCCGGAACCTGATTCAACTGACCAATTTGGATACTGTGTTTCCATCTCTGGTGATTTTATCATTATTGGATCCCCTTCGGATAATGCAACATTTGCAAATCAGGGATCAGTATGTTTTTTCGAATTTAACGGAACCTCCTGGAATTTTATGGAAAAAATCTATCAGGCAGGAGCATTCACAGGAAATCGATTTGGAGAAAGTGTTTTCATTTCAGGAGAACGCGCGATTGTTGGTGCACCATTTACGAATGCAGCCCAGGGTGCAGCTAGTATTTATCAATTTGATGGTACACATTGGCAAATTATGAATCAGGTAGCAGAGACATTTGGAAGTAGTGCCGACTATTTTGGAACCAGCGTTGGTATTTCAGGAGATATGGCCGTCGTAGGTGTGAAAGGAGATGACATAGGAAATCAGGAAGATGCTGGTTCGGCCATTGTTTATCAATACAATGGAACGAATTGGACGTTCATGCAAAAACTAACGATTTATGGAGCTAAGGCTTTTGATTCTTTTGGAAGTGCTGTGGCTATTTCCGGAAATAATTTGCTCATTGGGATTCCTTTGATAGATTATGAATTTCAAGATCAAGGTGCGGCAGTAATGTATAGTTTCAATGGTTCAGATTGGGAAGGACTACAAGGATTTACACAGCCGCATTCTAACTTGTCAGCAGCATTCGGTACAAGTGTCTATTTATCCGGCCAATTTGCCATGGTCGGTTCTCCTTTTCATATCCGATCAGGCGGAACCCTTCGATCAGGTTCTGCAGATTTATATCAAAAAATAGGGTTAGGCTGGCAAAATATGCAAACGGTTTTTGATCCTGATATCGAGACGAATGAATTCGGATATTCAGTTTCATTGGATAGTGACACACGTCGTTTTATAATCGGAGCCTTTGGATATATTCTTATCAGTGGTAAAGTAGTTTTTGGAAAAGTAAATTAATAATCAGCCCCATGACTTCCATCATGAATATTATCTATTCACTCAAAAGGAGGATTGTGTTCGCAAGATTATTCTTCAATTTTTGAAGAAAAATAAACCCATGAGATTTGTCGCTGTGTTGATGCTTCTTTTAATTTCTTCTTTCCCGAAAGTGAATGCACAAAATGTAGGCATCGGTACGATCACTCCCGTTGAAAAGCTGGATGTGAATGGGAATGTCAAAGCGGATACTTTAAAACCAAATGCATTTAAACTTTTGCCCAATGCAGGTCCGGGTAAAATATTGACAAGTGATGTCACCGGTAATGCGTCATGGGCAAGCATGAGTACACAAACCACTGAAAATATCGGTTACGGTGTATGGGGTGATTGTGCTACGAATGGAAACATTACGGTGTATCAGCCCATGGCAGATACTGCAGCTAATGAAGCTGATACATACGGAGGCACTGTATCCATCTCCGGTAATTTTGCAATTGTCGGGTCGAATACTGATGATGAGACTTTTCAAAATCAGGGATCTGTCACGTTCTATCAATTTAATGGAAGTAACTGGGAGCTATTAGAGAAGTTGACAGATGCTGATGCTGCAGCCAATGATGTTTTTGGAACAAGTGTATCTATATCCGGCTCATATGCCATAGTAGGTGCCCCCTTTGATTCGGATGTTTTTTCTCAACAGGGTTCGGCCAGCATTTATCAATTCAATGGAAGTAATTGGCAATTAATACAAAAAATAACGGATCCTGATGGTCAGACAGGAGATCAATTTGGATCAAGAGTCTCCATTTCGGGAGATTATGCCATCATCGGCGCTCCTATGCAAATGATGGAGGGTCATCTCATGCAGGGTTCAGCAAGTATTTATTATTACGATGGAAATACATGGACGTTGATGGATAAAGTCACCAATCCTTCAGGAGCTGCTGCCGATAATTTTGGTTATGCAGTTGCCATCTCGAATGGATATGCCATCATTGGGGCTATCAATGATGATGAAAGTCACGACAATCAGGGATCCGCCAGTATATTTCAATTCAATGGAAGCAATTGGGTGTTAATGAATAAAGTCTTAGATGCCACGAGCGGGTTCAATGACAATTTTGGATACAGTGTCAGTATCTCAGGTCAATATGCGATAGTCGGATCTATATATGATGATATCAATTATAGTAATCAGGGATCAGCCAGTATCTATCATTATAATGGAACAAATTGGGTAATGATGCAAAAAATATCAGAGCTCGTAGGTGGTGACGAGGATAATTTTGGTACATGTGTAGCGCTGTGTGGCCCATATGCATTGGTGGGTTCCGCCAGAGATGATGTAGGCACAAATAATAGTCAGGGTTCCGCATCACTTTTTCAAAGAATCGGATCCTGCTGGCAGCAAATGCAGCTGATCACTGATCCTGCAGGTGTTAGCCCGGATTTATTTGGAACGTCATGCGCTTTAGATTGTACCACAAAGCGATTTTTGATAGGGGCCAGGGGGTTTCAGAATAGTCGGGGAAAAGTTGTTTTTGGAAAAATAAATTAAATATTTTCCTCTCCAAATCACTCAAAAAGAGGATTGTTTCAGAAGTTGAATTCTTCAATTTTTGGAGAAATATCCCATATGAGATTTTTCATCGTATCGATGCTTCTTTTGGTTTCTCCTTTTCTAAACGTGTTTGGACAAAGTATTTCGATCAGCCCGAATGGCTCACCACCTGATTCGAGTGCAATATTGGATATTCAAAGTGAGACGAAAGGATTGTTGATCCCCAGGATGACGAGTGAGCAACGCGATGCTATTTTATTGCCAGTGTATGGACTGATTATTTTTCAGACGGATGGTATTCCTGGAATGTATTATTATAATGGCACTGCATGGTCAGCAGTTAAGAACTGGACAACGAATGGTGATGACATTTATAATACCAATGCAGGTAAGATTGGTGTCGGGACATCAGTTCCTGAAGGGACATTGCATATCAGAGGGTCAGCAAATGTTTCACATCTTATTATTGATGCAGATTCGGGTCAAACAAATACAAATCCTTTAATCAAACTACGAAGTAGCATCGGGAACGATATGCTATGGATTAATGCCGATAGCCATGATAATATTTTTATTGGCTTTAACACCGGAAGTTCAAACAATTCCCCCGCCGGAGGAAATCTGAATATATTTATTGGAAGTCAATCCGGTCGTTACAATACAACAGGACAAATTAACACAGCTATCGGAGGATTAGCTTTAAATAATAACACAAAAGGGAATAATAATACCGTTGTCGGTTCATTCTCACTTGAGGCTAACACAACATCAGGGTATAATACCGCTATTGGTGTTCAGGCTTTACAAAACCAATCATTTAGCAATAATCAAACACCATGGATCAGTGCCAATATTGCGATTGGTTACTCAGCTCTTTATAGTAACCAACCTACATCAACATCAAACGGAATCAATAACCTCGCTGTTGGCAATTATGCCCTTTATGCTAACACGATCGGATATGAAAATGTAGCTATTGGACATAATGCTTTGAATGCCAATTCTACCGGATGGGATAATACAGCACTTGGAGTAAGTGCGCTTTACAAAAACCAAATCGGACAGGAAAATACAGCCGTAGGCCGGCAAGCACTTTTTTATAACCTCGCCGAAAAAAATACTGCTGTTGGATTTAAAGCATTAAGAGGTAATGATACCGGATTTAATAATACCGCTTTAGGCTATAGTGCTTTTCTTGACGGAGCCGATTTTTACAATTCCACTGCCCTGGGTTCTTTAGTTGATATCACGGCATCCAACCAGGTGCGGATCGGACACGGTGTCAATAGTATAGGCGGTCCGGCCGATTGGACAAATACATCTGATGCACGAATTAAATTAAACATCAAAGATGACGTGCCCGGTCTGGCATTCATCAAACTATTACATCCGGTCACATACAACAAGAATATGAAACTGGAATATGAAATCACCGGAAGAATGGATACTATTGAATTGCGACCGGACAACAAATATGAAAAAATACGACACACCGGATTCCTTGCACAGGAAGTAGAGAATGCAGCTAAAAGTATTGATTATGATTTCAGTGGAGTAGATGCGCCACAGAATGATCATGATCTGTATGGGTTACGCTATGCAGTATTTGTGGTTCCTCTTGTCAAAGCCGTGCAGGAGCAACAAACAATGATTGACGAACTGGTAAAAGCTAATCAGGAATTGATCAGCAGAATTGAAGCATTGGAAAAAAAGACCAACAATTAGATACTTGAATACCCCGGGGCATGAAAAAAAATATTTTTATAATTTTCGCAGGCAACAGTTTATTTTTTTTATCACCAATCGTCTCTGCGCAAAACGTCGGTATCGGCACTTCCACACCAATGGAGAAACTTCATGTCGATGGAAATATTCTGATGGATACCGCAAAACTCAATTCAATTCTTCTTACAACAAATGCAGGCCCGGGTAAAATATTGACAAGTGATGGTATTGGAAATGCATCATGGGAAAATATGATGCTTCCTCCCCCTCCTCCAAATAATTACAATGGTAATATAGGTTATGGTGTCTGGGGTGATTGTGCGACGAATGGGAATATCAGTGAGTATAATCCGGTCGTAGATGAAGAAGGTGCCGGACAGGACATTTCTATCGGAGATCATTTCGGATATACCACTGCCATATCCGGCAACTTCGCTATCATAGGTTCGTACGGTGATGATGGCGGTGCCGGTATCAATCAGGGCTCGGTGAGTTTTTATCAATTTGATGGCAACACCTGGATTTTTGTACAAAAAGTAATAGATGAAGATGGAGAGGCATGGGCATTTTTTGGTCAAAGTATTTCTATCGCCGGCAATTTTGCGATTGTCGGCGCCCCCCAGGATGCCGGAAACGCTGGGGCTGGACAAGGTTCGTCAAGTATTTACCAATACAATGGAAGTACCTGGGAACTGATGCAAAAAATCACTGACGCAGATGGCGCCGAGTACGATAATTTTGGGTCCAGTGTATCCTTGTCTGGGAATTATGCCATTATAAGTTCTCCTGATGATACCGGACCAGCAGGTCCTGGTCAGGGATCAGTGAGCATATATCAATTCGATGGCAATGCTTGGGTATTGATGGAAAAAATATTGGATGCCAATGGTGCTTCCGGTGATTTTTTTGGACATAGTGTATCTATATCAGGCAACCTTTTTGTAGCCGGATCTTATTTTGACGATGATGTCTCGGGTCAAAACCAGGGATCAGCCAGTATTTATCAATTTGATGGCAGCAATTGGATTTTCGTCCAAAAATTACTGGATGTCACAGGAGTAGCCAATGATTATTTTGGTGATGTCGTTTCCATATCCGGTAATTATGTGCTGGTAGGTATCCCCAATGATGATGTATTCGGCGTAGTGAACCAGGGTTCAGTTTGTATCTATCAATATGATGGAAGTAATTGGATACAAACACAAAGGCTATATGATGTCAACGGTTCAATGGATGATTATTTTGGCTCCAGTGTATCTGTATCAGATCATTTTGCGATTGTAGGATCTGCGTATGACAATATAGGGACTCAGGCAGATCAGGGCTCAGCAGATATTTATATACGGTTAGGAAATAACTGGGAACGACTTCAATATGTGATCGATCCCAGAGGAAATTCATATGATCATTTAGGACAAGATGTGGCGATTGATGCCCTCACTAAACGATTTTTGATAGGTAGTCATGGTTATACGTCAGATAAGGGTAAAGTGATTTTTGGAAAAATAAATTAAATTTTTTTTCTGCATTCATTTCATTTCTCCTACACAGAATCACTCATAAAGGGGATTGAGTTAACAGATTATTTATTCAATTTTTGGAGAAAATTATTTGGTGAAATTTTTGTTCGTCATTATCATATTTTTGGGTCTTACTTTTCAAAAAGTTATAGGACAGAATATTTCAATTCGTGCTACCACTTCCACACCGGATGCAAGTGCTATACTTGATATTCAAAGTACGACCCATGGATTATTGATCCCCGGGATGACGATTGAGCAAAGAGACTTGATTGTATCTCCCTCCACCGGACTTATTATTTTTCAAACTGATGATGTATCCGGTATCTACTTCTTCAATGGAACAAACTGGGCTCCGATCCAAACACCAACCTCAGTCGAGCCATGGACAATAATTGATACAAATATTTTGAATACGAATATTGGTTCTGTCATCATCCATAAATCGCTAGTTGTCAATGACACAACAATTGAAGCAGACACGAATGCTGTTTTGAATGTGCAAAGCACCAGGAAGGGATTCCTGCCTCCAAGACTGACTTCTTCAGATCGCAATGCATTGATCAGTCCTGCAACAGGCCTTTTGATTTGGTGTAGTGATTGTGGTGTATTCGGACAAATTCAAATATTTAATGGATTTACATGGGCAGATATCTTAGGCGGACCTCCTGCTGATATTGCTGTGGGAGATAGTTATGGTGGTGGAATCGTCGCATACATCCTACAACCTTTTGAACCTGGTTTTAAACCCGGCAAAATACATGGACTGATAGCTGCTCCGGAAGATCAAAGTACTGGTGACCAATGGGGTTGCACAGGAATAGATTTGGCAGGAGCACAAGGTATTGCTTATGGAACGGGCTATCAAAACACAATTGATATTGTCTCCGGATGTTCAACAACAGGAATAGCGGCAAGAATTTGTAACGAACTTGTATTAAATGGCATTAGCGATTGGTATTTGCCGAGCAAAGAGGAGTTGCATAAACTATATCTGAACAGAGCGATCATAGGTGGTTTTGCAAGTGCATTTTATTGGAGCTCAAGCGAAGCAGATGCAAATACTGCATGGGTACATTCTTTTGCCATCGGCACTCAGGTCACTACTGCAAAGAATCAGGTATTACATGTTCGTGCAATAAGGGCGTTTTAAGAAAATCACTCAAAAGGACGATGGAATGAAGTATTTATATAATAGAGTTTTGGAAAAAAATTCCGCAATGAAGTTGTTCATCGCGTTGATCATTCTTCTAAGTACTCCGAATATCAACATAGGTCAAGGGGTTTCAATCAGTGCTTCCGCAACACCACCTGATCCAAGTGCTATCCTGGACATCAAGAGCACTACAAAAGGATTACTGATACCAAGGATGACAATGGTCCAAAGAAATTTGATCGTCTCTCCTGCATTAGGGCTTATTATTTTCCAGATCGATAATATGCCGGGTTTGTATTACTATAACGGTGTGAGCTGGACTCCGGTAAATATACCCTCGATGGCTGATCACTGGGTGACGATCGATTCAAATATTGTCAATACGAATGCAGGTTCAGTCATCGTCAATACATCTCTTTCCTTAAGTGAAACAAATACTCCGGCTGATCCAAGCGCTGTACTGGATATACAAAGTGTAACCAAAGGATTTTTACCACCCAGGATAACAATTTCTGAACGCAATGCAATGGTTAGTCCTGCAGCAGGACTTATGATCTGGTGTAATGATTGTGGAGTGTATGGTGAAATCCAAGTCAGCAATGGCATTGAATGGACGAATAGTACAGGAGGATCTCGAGCGGACATTGCAGTAGGTGATGTCTATTTTGGGGGTATTGTTGCGTATATTTTACAACCCACCGACCCCGGTTACACACCAGGAGAAATTCATGGTTTAATAGCAGCACCGGAAGATCAAAGTTCGGTTGCCATCTGGGGCTGCCCTTTTTCAAATCTTCCGGGAACGAAAAGTGTACTTATGGGGACGGGGTATAAAAATACTTTAGAGATTGTAAACGAATGTTCGGCAGCAGGTATAGCAGCGAGAGTTTGTAATGATTTGGTTTTGGGTGGTTACAGTGACTGGTATTTGCCCAGCAGGGATGACTTAAGTAAGCTTTATATTAACCGGGATGCTATTGGCGGTTTTGCTGTTGCTGCTTATTGGAGTTCAAGTGATTATGGAGCGCCCACAGATAATGCATGGTATGTTGCTTTTGATTTAGGGTATGCCAGTAATATCGAAAAGTTTGTCTTTTTTAAAGTACGCGCAGTGCGATCATTCTAATGGTTATGAGCAGCACGCTTCCTTCGGGTTTACTGGTTATACGTTTAAATGGCTAATAAGTTTTTCTAAGTGACTTTCTAAGTGCACTTAAGCTGCTCATGTGGTAAACCTTTTTTCTCTTCATGCTTTGTCTATTCTGTTTACTTTGCAAGTAAATTCAAATATCGTCACTCGTAAATCGTCCTTCTGCCCCTAAATCCCCTATGCTTCGACCTGCTTTTCTCAACCATGGGCTACAGCTCAGCAACCGTGGACTTTTAAAACTTCCTGTACATTTATAAATCGCAAATGCCTATAATCAGACCTGTTCATAATATACATCCGCAATTCGGAAAAGATTGTTTCCTTGCCGACACAGCAGTCATCATCGGTGATGTCGTCATAGGGGATCAATGTTCCATATGGTGGGGAACGATCATAAGAGGTGATGTCAATTCCATCCGCATAGGGGATCGTGTGAATATCCAGGATGGTGCTGTCCTTCATGCTACATTTCAAAAATCAACGGTCATCATAGGCAATGATGTTTCAATAGGCCATAATGCCATCGTCCATGGATGTATCATAGAAGATGAAGTTCTTGTCGGCATGGGCGCCATCATCATGGACAATACCATCGTACAGAAACATGTGATCGTTGCCGCAGGTGCAGTCGTGCTTGAAAATTCTATATTAGAATCAGGATGGATCTATGGAGGTACGCCGGCAAAAAAATTGAAAGAACTCGATGAGGATACGAAACAATTTTTCATCACACGGACGGCGGCGAATTATATTAAGTATGCGGGATGGTTTGAAGCATAGAGCATAGGGCATAGAGGGACTGTTTCTCCGTGATCTCCGTACGATAATTTGGATTCCTTCGCGGAAATTTATTGACAATATAACCTGACAGTCGTTAAGTAATTGATGAAGCTAATCACATGGAACTGCCAGGGTGCATTCAGAAAAAAGGCTGACCACATCCTGCATCTCATTCCTGATATCCTGGTCGTGCAGGAATGTGAGCATACCGACAAAATGGATTTTGATGCATTTATTTATAGACCTTACGATTTTCATTGGTACGGTGACAATCATCATAAGGGCATGGGAATTTTCTCATTTGCGGATTATAAATTTGAATTATTGCCTCAATACAATTCTAAATTCAGATACATACTGCCTTTTCGTGTGACAAAGCAAGAAGAATCTTTTTTGCTTTTTGCGATCTGGGCCATGGATAGCAAAGAGAATTATAAAGAAAGATATGTTGGACAGATCTGGCTTGCTATCCATCA
>JBATMM010000606.1:0-7665 GCA_049289835.1 Saprospiraceae bacterium
TCAGATCCAGATTAAATTCCTCAGCGCCCATACCTATCACACTGATTTTTGTAAAAACCATCGTGAGGAAAAAAAACTGCAAAACCTTAAAGAATTAATGGAGAGTATGCAATAAGCAATAAGCAATAAGCAATTAGCAAAAAGCAAAAAGAGGACGCGGATTAAATGGGAAATTTTATGATTTATTAAGATTGATTTTCGTTTTATTAAAATCCAAAATCCAAAATCCAAAATCGAAAATCGAAAATCGAAAATCGAAAATCGAAAATCTTTTACCTCTTGTCCAATGTCTTCCGTATCAATTCCCCTTTACTATTGATCTCAAGTACCTGGTAGATATGTTTGATATGCGTCCTGACGGTATCAAGAGAAATACCCAGTTTATCTGCAGCCATTTTATAACTAAGACCATTGACGATGCATTCTACGATTTCCTGTTGACGTGATGTCAGCGGGCCATCTTCTTTTTTCGGTATGGGGGCAAAATGTTCAACCACCTTGCGGGCTATACTCGGAGACATATATGAACCACCCCTATGGACCGTAAGAATGGCATCCCGAATCGTCACCAGTGAAACACGTTTTGACAGATACGAACAGGCTCCTGCACAAAGCGCTGCAAAAATCTTATCACTTTCTTCGAAAGTAGTCAGCATGATGATGTCTATCCCTGGCCGCATTTTTTTAATTGAAGGGATGCCTTCAATACCGGATTGACCGGGCAATTGGATATCAAGTAAAATGACAGATGGAATCAGGCGCGGATCATGGTCAAGTGCCTGAAGAAAGTCTTCCATCGAAACTGCCGTGTACACCAATTCGAATTGAGGGTCGCCACCCAGAAATGTTCGCAGGCTTTCCCGGATGATGGGGTCGTCTTCAACGATGGCCAGTGCGATGGGTTTCATATGTCAAAGTTACACCCTGATACCTTGCGTACCATCACATCTTGATGGGAGGGGTTAATTATCGATGAAGATTCAGATTTTAAAGCGACATTAGCATTTCCTCTGATGACAATAAGCGGGCACTTAAAATTTTACGCTACTTACTTTTCGCATTACATCTGCTGCGTAGCCTTTATCCTGTTGTGTCTACACTCTTTTATCCTCAGCGCCCAGCGTCTTCCCAAAGGGGAGTCCCTGACGATCGAAGATGGATTGAGCTTCCGTGATGTGACATCTATCGCTCAGGACAATCAGGGACTCATGTGGTTTGGCACCCTCCAGGGATTGAACCGTTATGATGGCTACCGCTTTACCCGTTTTGGTAATGACCGCCAGGCAGATCAATTTTTCCCCGGAGAGAATATACAGCCGGAAGGAATCCAATTTGTCAATGACAGCACTTTGTACATTGTATCGGACCACAGGTTATATTCGATCCATCGCAATCATTTTAATCATCATGATCTCACAAAGGATTTGGGGATCAAGGGGTCTGTGCTACAGTTGAAATTTTCACCTGATGGCAGCATATGGATGGTTTGTGAGGATGCAATACAACAATATCTGTATCATGGCGACCATTTAAATGCACTGAAGGAGATAGCTCGCGTTCCACGGATCAGGCGTGAATTCATCACCAGCCTTGCCATTGACACCTCCGGCAATGTCTGGTGGAGCACGATATCGCAGGGACTGCGTCAATACAACACGCAGGGAGAGATGTTGCATGAAATAAAATTGGATAGCTTTCTCTGGTATGGTACGATGATGTACTATACACCAGTGCATGTAGACAGCCGTAACCGGATTTTTATATTTCCGAAAAGTAAGTATCAAATCTGGTGGTATCACCCGGAAGAGAAACGGTTCGATGTCATTGCAGATCGTATTACTTCAGTGGCTACCTGCTTTGAAGAGGACAAACAACATAATGTATGGTTTTCAACACCCACTGAATTATTACGATGGAGTCCGGAAAGAGTATTAACGGATTATTCTTCTGTTTTGAATGAAACCCTGCAGTTTGGTAAAATCCAGGACATCTATGAAGATCAAACCAATATGCTGTGGATAGCTACAGACAACGGGTTGATAAAATTTCCTAATCAAAAACAATTATTCCAATCGCGATTCAATGTTCCCGGCGATGCCTGGGGCAATGCCATGCGCGGAATATTTGAGGATAAGCAGGGTCGGATATACACCTATTGTGAAAAAGGTAATCCAGGTTTACATTTCGCGGATACTCCAAATGGACCATTCTATCGTTCATTCATTCCCGTACCTGGTAATCCGAAACTCAGTCCGCTTGATGGAACTAATCGTTTTATATCTGACCTGGATGAAAATGTAGTCTGGACCTTGACCGATAAGCTTATTAAAATAGATCTGGATAAAAACCGGATCATCTCCATGACAGATTTTTCAGGAACCGCGGACACCTATTGGCACAATCCATTCCTGAGAATAAAAAGCAAATCCTTTCTCCTGGGCTCTACGTTGGAACGAATGATCATATACAATCCGGAATCTGGAGAACGTACAAAGTTTTTAAAAGAAAAGAACACACAATTTTCATCCGTTCACACCGAATGCCTGCTGGAAAATACTGATGGATCCGTTTGGGTGGGAACGAACAATGACGGGTTGTATCTCATCAGTGGCCAGGGAAATATTATCCGACACCTGACGACCGGATCGACCCCTGCCCTCAGCAATAATCATATCCTTGTATTGCATCCTTCTTCAGATTCTGTTCTGTGGATAGGAACATTTGGAGGTGGGCTCAATAAATTTGATTTAAAGAAAAGTTCAATTCAGAGTTTTACACTCAAGGATGGACTGGCTAATGAAAATGTGGTCGGTATTCTAAGTGATCATTTTGGAAACATATGGGCCAGTACCTACAATGGCCTGTCCTGCTACAGGGTAAAAGAAGGAACCTTTCAGAATTTCTTTGAAGATGATGGATTGTCAAATAATGAATTCAACTATCCGTCTTTTTTTAAAGATAGAAATGGCGTGCTGTGGTTTGGAGGTATGAATGGTCTACAATATTTTAACCCGGCAGATATATTGGAACAGCGACCGAATCCGCCGTTAACCTTCACGGGGTATTTAAAATATAACCGTCTGCGTGATAGCCTTGATTCACACGTTTTGGGAAGTCAGGAAATGAAACCTGTCATTATCTCACCTTATGACAGTTATTTTCAATTTACCTGGACGCTACCCAATTATTTCAAGCCTGATAAAAACAGATACTTTGTCTGGCTTGAAGGTTTGGAGGAAGATTGGTCATATATCGGAAATACACCAATAATACGTTACCACAAACTTCCTGCAGGTAATTATACTCTCCATATCAAAGGTGCAGACAGCAAAGGCAACTGGAGTGAAAAAGAACTCACAGTGCCCATCCATGTAAAACTATTTTTCTTTAAGACCTGGTGGTTTATTTTAGGATGCATTTTCTTAGTTGGAGGTCTTGTGTTTGCCTTCACGCGATATAGGTTGCAACGATTGTTGGAAATGGAGCGTATGCGGACACGTATCGCCGGCGATCTGCATGATGAAGTCGGATCGATGCTTTCAGGTCTGGCGATGCAGGCTGAAATACTTGAGTTAGACCAACCAAAATCAGACTCTGCAAGACTTCATCGCATCAGTGAAATCAGTCGTCTTACATTGTCTAAAATGCGTGATGTCGTCTGGTCGATCGATAGTCGTCGTGACCAGGTGAAAGACCTGCTCGATCGAATGCGCGAACATGTGGAAGAAATGTTGACACCGAAAGAAATAACTTTTCAATTTGAATTGGGCGAACTGCCACTTGAAAAGAAACTACAGGTTGATGTACGACAGCATCTGTTTCTTTTTTTCAAAGAAGCTATAACCAATATTGTCAAGCATTCGAATGCAACAATCGTAACGATTCGTTTTGGACAATTTGGTGACCACTTTGAATTGTCGGTTGAGGATAATGGCACATCCGTTTCTTCTACAGATTCAACCGGCTTCGGTTTGCAGAATATGGAAATGCGTGCAAAAAAACTCGGTGCTTCTTTTGAATTAAATCGGGATGATGGATTTCAGACGAAATTATATATGAAATCATTGTAGGGCTGCAAAATCTTCCGCCACTTAAAAGTGGCGGCAATTCAAATGTGGGATGATGATTCAATTATTATTTATAAATTCCCACTAGTTTCAACTAGTGGATCGACCCAATTCAAATGTGTGATGGTGATTCAATTATTTTTCATGAATTCCCACTAGTTTCAACTAGTGGACGGCTAACAGATATTCCAGTACCCTGTCCCATCCTGCCCATCCATCAATTTCACTCAACGATGAATTGTGCCAGAGAATAACCAATTCGCCATTATGTTTTTTGACCTGCTCAATTATCTTTTGAGAAAGATCAATACTTTGCTCAATTGTATATTTCTTATACATCCGAAAAGATACATCCATGATCAGCAATGGTCGTTCGATCAATGGCAATTCTTTTCTTTCATGAATATCAAATACTGAAAATGGTTTGCTTGTTCCACATCTGAATCCGGGTTCTGCAGCAAAGCCGAGTGTGCTGTCTGTTTTTATTCCGGCTTCGGATAAACAACGCCATGTATCCGGTACTTCAAATCGCAGATAATGCTGTCGTGAAGATGAGATCACTAATCCACTACTTTTAGAAATGGCCTCTATTTCTTTTTTTATCATCGACGCATCTTTGAAAGACGCATAGCTTGGATGTGCACCGATCCGATGAACTCTGTTGCTCATCTCCTGCATCAGCGTTTTGATCTGCTCATCTCTGATATCATAATGTCCTTCGTAACGTGTGCGCCCTCCACCGATCATATTAAATTCAAACCGGTTGTCGGATCTTTCTGCCAGTGTCATCATGTAGTCAAACTGATCATAAGGATCTTTCTGTTGACCACGTTTGACGGCCTTTGATTGTTTCATGTCTTTCAAGAACTGAAAAGGATTTCGACGAAATCCCCCGGCCAGAACTTTCCATCCTGGTTTGCCCTTCCAGTAATAAGGTTTATCAACATCGCAGGTAGGAACAACTTTATATTCAGAAGTATCGCCTTTAAGCGGATAACCAAGAGTAAGGAGCCAGTAACGCAGCAATGTTGTGTATTCATCAACCACAGGACGAAGTATTTGGCCGGATTTAACAAGCAATGCTTTGTCTGCCGGAAACCTGCCATGTGAATCTTTATCTTTTATGACGGCTTCTTCCCATCGCGTCAACATAAAGAAAGCTCCTGCAAACAAATCCACATGGCAAACAATTTTGTTACGCCCGATTTCCAAATGCTCATCTCCATAGATAAGAAGGATATGATCCAATCCAAGAGATTGCGTCGGAATTATTTTTTCCGGAATGTATTTGGACTGGAGGTAAGTTTCACCTTTAGAAATATTTCCAAAAAAATGATCCTGTACAATGATCGACTTGTCACCCCACACTAATTCATATTCCCTACCATTCTTCTTCGGAATGATTTCGATCTCTGCACCACAATAATGTTGCAACAATGTCCTGACGATATAACTGCGTTCAGGAATGAAATTGTCCGGTATAAATACTTTAATCAAATTGAATTTAGGATTTATAAATTATCCCAATCAAAAGTCCCCTGGTTGATGAGCTGTGGCATAAGGCTGAGTTTAGCAATTCGAATCATAGGGGATTTAGGGGTCAACCCTTAAAAAACGCCTTTATATGCCCACATATAAACCCTATCTGCTCCTCCGTCAGATCAGGATGCATCGGCAATGAAAGTACTTCTCTGCAGATCCTTTCCGTACTGAGCAATGGCACACGACGACGTACGATTTTATTGAACGCAGGCTGCTCATGCATCGGCACCGGATAATATATCATCGACGGCACTTTTTTCTCAGCCAGATAAGCCTGTAGTTCATTCCGCACATCGCGATGCACACGAATCGTATATTGATGAAATACATGTTCTGACCATGCTACACGTTCAGGAATGATGATGTCCCCCATCGGGCCCAGTAATTTGTCATACTGATCTGCTACACCACGTCGCAGCTTGTTGTATTCATCAAGATGTGGAAGCTTCGCATTGAGGACTGCGGCCTGTAGTGAATCAAGACGGCTATTGACACCGATGATATCATGGTAGTATCTTTTCTGCATACCATGATTGGCGACCATTTTTATTTTGTGAGCCAGAGGTTCATCCCTTGTCATCATCGCGCCGCCATCACCATAGCATCCAAGATTCTTTGATGGATAAAATGAGGTGCATCCGATGTGGCCGATCGTTCCTGACTGCTGCCAATCGTTCTCACCCATCAGGCATTTTGCACCTATGGATTGCGCGTTGTCTTCGATGATAAAGAGATCACGTGTTTTCGCCAGGGCCGTCAATGCTTTCATGTTGACACACTGGCCAAAAAGATGCACAGGGATGATAGCTCTTGTTCTTGGCGAAAGAGAATCAACAATATTCTCAAGCTTCATCAGATAAGTCTTGTCATCAACATCTACAACAATGGGTTTCAAACCAAGCAATGCTATGACTTCAACGCTCGCAACGAATGTAAACGAAGGAACAATTACCTCATCACCCGGCTGAAGCTCAAGGGCCATCAATGCGATCTGCAATGCATCTGTTCCATTTGCCACAGAGATGACATGTGCATCACCGAGGTATTTACTCAATCCGGCTTCGAAGGAAGTGACTTCGGGGCCATGAATAAACGCGGCACTTTCAATAGTCGAAAGAATACGTCGGTCAATTTCAGTTTTTAGCTGACTGTATTGACTCTGAAGATCCACCATCTGGATATTCTTCATAAGGTGTTATTTATTTTGAATGTTTTCTCGTCCGATGCTTGAATAAAAAAATCCCTGTTCGGGAATATCATCAAGATCATAAATATTGCGTCCGTCAAAAATAGCCGGCGTCTTCATGAGCGATTTTATCTTCTGAAAATCAGGTGTCCTGAATTCATTCCACTCTGTCACGATGGCCAATGCGTCTGCACCTTCAAGCACATCATACATGTCCTCTGTGTAAGACACATTGCCTTTGAAAAACTGTGTGAAATTTGGAATGGCTTCAGGATCTGTTGCTGCAACTTCTGCTCCTGCAGATAATAAGTCATTTATGATATCGATAGCAGGTGCTTCACGTACATCATCTGTATTCGGTTTGAAAGCAAGACCCCAGATCGCGATTCGTCTTCCTTTGACATCACCATCGAAGTGATCGATTATTTTTTTTGCCAGGATATGTTTTTGGCGATTGTTGACATCCATCACCGCATCGAGTATTCTGAAATCGTAGCCGTGTTCTTTGGAGGTGAGATGAAGGGCCTGCACATCTTTTGGAAAACAACTACCGCCATATCCTACACCGGGAAATAAAAATCGCTTTCCAATGCGCGTATCACTTCCGATGCCTTTGCGTACATGATCGACATTGGCACCTGTTCGCTCGCAAAGATTCGCGATCTCATTCATAAATGAAATTCGTGTGGCGAGATAGGAGTTCGCTGCATATTTTGTCATCTCTGCACTGCGCTCGTCCATGAAGAGGATGGGATTGCCTTGTCGTACAAATGGTTTGTACAATCGCTCCATCACCTGATGTGCACGATCTGATGACAGGCCGATCACTACACGATCGGGTTTCATAAAATCATCTACGGCTACACCTTC
>JBATMM010000607.1:0-1609 GCA_049289835.1 Saprospiraceae bacterium
CGAAGTCCTTAGTTCTGACACGCACTTCCAAAGGTGTGGTGTCCGCAAAAATTTCAAACCCTGAAAACCAGCTTTCCCAGACAGGCATTGAATCCGGAGTGGTGGTGTTGATCGATTCCCAGATGTCCCAGGCATGTGCTCGCATATTGGTGTTGTCCATCGTATTGATCCATCCGTAGATTTTCTGGCTGGAAGAAGGATATGTGCGCAGTGGTGGTGCAGGATAAGCACCGGCGAATGTTGTAGACGAAATGACTACATTATCGATATTGGTACTTTTACTACATGATATCAGGCATGCGATCGCAAAAGAAATGACTGTAGAGAGAAATAAAATTTTCATGACGTTGGTGTTCGTTTTGTGAAGAGATGGTGTATGCTATCAAATATACTTTTTCCTTTTCTTATTTCAAAGCAGACAATACATGGATGAGGAAATTAAAATGAAAAATAATTTAATGCGTAAAGCACTTTTATTATCCGGTCTTGTTGCATGTCCGTTGTTCATTATAGTTGTACTGATTGAAGGAGCTATCCGACCTGGTTACAATTCATTTCTTTATCCATTAAGTTCTCTTTCCATCGGTGTCACGGGCTAGATACAGATTGCAAATTTTATTATAACCGGAATACTCATTATTATTTTTTCGATTGGGCTAAGCCGTGTATTCAATTCTGTTAAAGGGAAATTCAGGGGACCATTACTTATCCGATTGGTTGGTGATGGATTGGTCGGTGTGGGTATTTTCGTCACAGATCCCATATTCGGTTATCCGGCAGAGCAGCCGCTTGTATTGAGACAGTTCACACTACATGGACATTTACATGATGCATTCTCCATGTTGGTATTTGTCTGCATGCCCTGGGCATGTTTTGTATTTCAAAAACGCTTTAGGTTGAATGGTGAACGTGGATGGGCCATTTATACTTCTGTTACAGGCTTAGCGATGATTGTCACTTTTGTTTTTGCGAGTATGGGATTTAAACAACTTCCGGGATTCGTGGAATATGCGGGAGTTTTTCAGCGGTTGTGTATAACGATAGGCTTGACGTGGATAGCACTTTTAGGTTTGTATTTGTTGAGAGGTAAAGAGTTAGAGAAATAATATTGTCGTAGTTGGAGTTTGTTCCAACTATACAACTTAGGACTCGCCGTGGTTGGAGTTTTCTCCAACCACAATACGCGGATGTACGATGCTGGAAGATCAGCGACAGCTAATCCATCTGATTCATGCTCTTCAATTACTACTCCGTATTATGCAACGGATGATGTAGAAGACATTGTCTACAGCAATTGTGGACTTAATTGATTCGGATTTTCTGTGAGGTGTGTGAGGGATGATTAAGTGGAGAGCAAGGCTTTTCTTCTGCCCCTTCGAAATTTTGATCTTCGATCTAAAAATTTCTCTCCCCTGTGTGCTGCGCAACCCCGGGGTGAATGACACCAAATGCCCCGGGGTTTTTGTTGCAATGTTCCGAAGGAACGAGCTAAACAATACACAGGGGAGAGAATTTTTCCCTGAAAAGCAGAGGAATCAAGAAGAAGAACAAAGGGAAGAAAAATTCGAAGGGGCAGAAGAGGCGGAAAAGTCGAAGAGGCAGAAGAAGA
>JBATMM010000608.1:0-2301 GCA_049289835.1 Saprospiraceae bacterium
GGTTGAATATGCTTTTGAGTTGCGTCTTCAAAATGAAATGCATGGAATGCAATTGACCGAGAACCTCAGGGAACTACAGAGCCTGCAAAATATCCGATTGAGTTTTAATGATACCTACGTCCATCAAACTGATTAATCACCACTCTCTCCATGCGTAGATTTAATCTATTTTTTCTTATTATTCCCATGCTGCTTCTCGCACTGTTCTTTATTTACAAAGGCCTCAATCAAAATTCTGCAAACTTTTTTGGTGTAGCTGAAAACCAGGAAACTGAAATTAACCTGGAGCATGAAGCCACTGTAGAAAAGATAAATGTATCGGAAGGAGAATTTGTGACCAAAGGCACGCTGCTCATGCAAGTCAACTGGTCAGCACTTGATTTTAAACTGAGCGCATTGAATCATGATGTATCTGAGTTGACAGCGCGTGATCGTCTGAGCCAGGCTGAAATCAAAAGTAACCTTACCCGGTACCAGGCACTGCGGGCAGAAAAAGCAGAGGACATTCAGGCCCGAATCCGTCTGATGGAATCAGAGAATCTGTTGAATCAACAACTCTTTGCAGATCTGAAAAGCCTGCCTTCGACTGAATCAAAATCATCATCATCTGTATATGAAACAAAGCTCCAAAGTCTGCGCGAAGAACTTCGCCTGTCATTGGAACCGCTGGATATCGAAATTGCCCAACTTGAACATGAATTAAAATTATCCCATATCCCTGCGCAAACGGAAATTGGAAAATTGAAAAATGAAATTGAGCTCTACGAAAAAGAACGCAAGGAGCTCGATATCTATGCTCCTTCTGATGGACTTGTAGGAAGCATACATTGCAGGATTGGTGAAAATATTCCGGAATTCAATGCCCTCATTTCTTTTTACGAACGAAATCCAAACACCGTCATCGCCTATCTGCACGAAAGTCTGAGCCTGCAAATCAAAGTAGGCGATTCACTCAGTGTCACATCCACATTGCATCCCGATGAAACTTGTATAGGAAAAGTCAGTGGTCTCGGGCACCGGATCGTAGAGATTCCAGAACGGTTGCGAAAATTACCGGAGATAAAATCGTATGGTCGCGAAGTATTGATTGAGATTCCTGCCAACAATAATTTTCTGCAAAAAGAAAAAGTGATTTTACAGCGATGGCCCGCACAGCCTTTTTCTATTTTATCTCTTTTTCAAAAGACAAATCTTACAACTTCATAAACCAGGCATTAGTACGGAATATCTGATGATGCAAAACGAAAAGTGGATCTGTTTATTTCTGACTTTGCTATTGTATAATTCATTACAAAGTCAAACGTCAATACCTGCAGGACAAATACTGGCGACTGCAAGGCAGGATATTTCTGTTGAATTGCGGCAGGAGCATCTTGACTTCATCGCAAAGACAAATCAGAATATTCCTTTCGCTGATCAGATCAGCCTGCGCACAGAGACAGATCGTTTCCTTGTCTATCGGCAGGAATATCTCGCACGTCTTACCGTCAATGGCCTGAGTGAAATGCGCCGACAACGGTATCTCAATAAGGCTTCCCTTCAGACCGAACAATATCTCCAACGTAGCTTTGAACATGAAGCCCTGGCCGGCCGATATGAAGCCATCAGCACCTACAGGTTTTTACAACAACGACAAGCCATTCAACAGGAATTAAAACTTGTCTATGAAGACAAAGTGAATGTATTGACTAAACTGGCAGTGTTAAATGCAGGAACAGAAGTAGATGAACTGATCAAAACTGAATATGATCTTGACGAATTAAATCTTGATATCAATCAGACAAAAGCACAATTTGATCATATCAAAAAAATGATTGCATCATGGGTTCCGATGTCAGAAAATGAATGGGCACTCGATACCACTGCATTTATTCAACCCTCTCATATGGAACTCGTGATCGATCAGATGCCTCTTGTAGCTAATCTCAATCCGCTGATCATCGAAAAACAATCTAAGATTGATGAGCTCCAGGCATCGTATAATCTTGAAAAAGCGAGCTCAAAAAAAATGCTTGATTTCTTTCAGTTGCGATATGCTAACAGACCAAATGAAACACTTGCGCGTGAATTCTCAGCCGGCTTTGGAATTAATCTGCCATTCAAAGGATCATCTCGTGTAAAACTGGCCGAAATACAGATCGATAAAAATAATTCGGAACAAAATATTCAATACGATATCAATCAGTTCAACGAGGCCATTCAATCCGCACACGAGCAAATGAAAGCGCTCACAGATCGATATCACATCGCAGAAGAACAATGGAATGAAAGCCAGAATAAATTCACCATCGAACATCAGGG
>JBATMM010000609.1:0-3212 GCA_049289835.1 Saprospiraceae bacterium
GATCACTCGATCACCCGATCACCAATAATACCTAAATGCCTGACTGATCGCGATAGCGATAAAAATAAGCCCGACAACTTTACTCGCATATCGGCTCATTTTTTCGCTCTTATTTTTGATCACCTGCCCGAGCTTGGCGTAGAGGATAAAAACCATAAATGATCCGATCACTACGCCAAATGCGAATGCTGCAATAAATTTTGCCTTGAGGCTGATGTAATCTGATGAATGGAGATAACCGCCGATAAAAACATAATAAGGAATAGCGATCATATTGAGCGAACTCAACATCAATCCTTTGGCGAATCCAATGAAATGTGAGGCCCTTGAGGAAGGTTGATTCAATGTATTATTCTTTTTAAAAAAATAGAATAAACCGATGATCAGGAAAATAGGGATACAGATCATAATGATCGTCCTTTCCATATTGGGATTGTGAGTCAGGATATGGTAAAATGAAAGTGCAATATAACTTTGAAAAAATTCTACTAAAGAAGCCCCCATGCCCATAAATAATCCAACCCGGACACCTCTCTTGATCGCTGCTTCCGTCACAGACAGGTTGATCGATCCCACAGGAAGCGATCCCAAGAAGCTGCAAACCCAGCCCCAGCCGAAATGAATAAGGAATCCCAATACTTCTAATTAGTTCTTTTGTACCGAAAATATATAATTAAAGCGGATACTATTTTTTTAAATGTAGCCGGCTTCATTCCCGCCCTGCGATTCAGTCTCGAAATCCTGTACATCACCTGCCAATGATAAAAAATGTCATTATAGGCCTTAAAAAGAGAATACCCCGGTTGATATATATGCGCCGGGTCACTGCTGGTCCCATTAAACTCAAGGATCCTGATGTCTTTTCCTTGGCGTAAGGAGTCCCATGAAGCGACCCGCATGTCAAATCTACCATAAAAAACCTCAGGCATAGATCCTAACAATTTTACCATCTGTATCCTTATGGCCTCATCAATTTTGTCATTTCTATTGAGAAACATTGTTCCCCGGCAATGATTGCCTATCGCTTCCAACATTAACCGCTGTCCCTTTGATAAGATATCATTCATTTTATCCCCAAGTTTCAAGGCAAGCTTTTCATATTGCAAAACAGCCCTGTCCGAAGCAAGAATAAGGTCTTCAATCGTAGATACCCCATCACCTTCCACAGTCAAAAAGCTTTTTTCACAAATGGAGGTGACTTTGGATTCTCTTCCATCAGGCATAGAAAAGACCATGATGCTTACTTCAAGCGGTAATTCAACATACGTCTGAACGATGAAATCAATAGGATGCGCTTTGAGATATTTCTTCAGCTCCTCCATGGAATTGATCCTGGAGATTAGCCATCCTCTTTCACCAATCTCCGGTTTTGCAATTACAGGAAATGACAAACCGGAAGAGGTAAAAATATCTTCCAAGTGATGTTCATTAAAAGGAGCTTTTAGCAAAACAGTCGTCGGTTTATATTCATCAGGAATATTATTGAGTATGGCAGATTTGGATTCTCCAAAAAATCCACCTGTTTCAATACCCGGATTGGTAAGTGTAAAAAAGAATAAGTCTCCTGATCTCAGTGCATGCCATAACCAAGTGAATACAACAGGAATATTAAAAATGTATATAGGCCAATATTCCCAACTCCATAACCGGATACAGAACCTCCGCCACCATAAGTTTGGTACTTGAGATGTCTTTGCTGTGATCTGTTGATAGGCTGATGAATTATTATTCATAGTGGATCAGTACTTCTTCTCTTCGCCCCATATCTAATTGGACATGTACTATCGTTCCTGTACTTTCACGATTTGCAATATTTGTTATCGAAAGTGTCCTGACGACTTCATTTCTGTTCATGACAAATCCATTCTCATCATCCCCGTTGGCCATCTGGTGAAACTCAATGATGGAATCGCTGTCAAATACATCTGTTTCGCTTAACCATTTTTCAAAAAGTGATTTTCGCCACGCTCTAACATCGGGAGGATATAATGTAGCAGAAGACCATATCTGTGGCTTATCTATGGGAAGAGAGCGGATATGTTTTTGATCACCATTCCAGACAAGC
The DNA here is from genome assembly GCA_049289835.1 of Saprospiraceae bacterium. Taxonomy (GTDB): domain Bacteria; phylum Bacteroidota; class Bacteroidia; order Chitinophagales; family Saprospiraceae; genus Opimibacter. The sequence continues at coordinate 2,066 of JBATMM010000609.1, forward strand.
TCTGTCAAAAATGACTTTCCATCAATCAGTAAGGTAAATGGTGCAATGCCCTGAAAATCATATGTATCAACATATTGATTTGCATCCTCTGCTTTAACTGCATCCATGACGACCTGACCACGACTCATACGGTAAGGAGGATTAGGAATAAATGACTCATAACCACCGTTCAGAAGACATACCGCACGCCCTGTTTCTGAGAGAGCTATCCAACTGCCACGTGAATCCGGATCTAATGGGTAGTAAATATTCGGTTGATCAGGATTGTGAGAAGAAATGAGCCCATGAGATTGACGCATCGGACTTTCATCCCGGTTAGAAGTCAGAAAGCGAATACCCTGAAGAGGAATGTACGTTACTGTGCACATGCCTCGTGGCGATGGCGGATCGTTGATGGGGCAACACCGAAATGTTCAGGCAATGCTATTTCCGGATGAGTTGCTTTGAGGGCTATTTTAACTATAGCTAAATGATGGATCGTGTGTTCGATATTGTAGATCAGTTCACGTCCGATAGTCGTGGATACTAATAGATTCTCCTGTCCGTGTTCTGTGCAATCGAGAAAACAATGCTGCGATGCATCAAGATCATTCAACCGCGTACAGAGATCATTTACTAAACCGATGGCGTGATCAGGTTGTGATTCGATCTGATGATCACGTCTGCGTTGAGCATAATTGACCACGGGTTCACTTTGTCCTGCAGATTGTTCAAGAAGGCAAGTATAGAATTCAATAATATGCCTTGTATGCTGCCCGATCGTGGAACCTGAAAGGAGATCCAGTGGAGCCTGATAAGATACCGGATCGATGACTTCAAGATAATAACGCAGATCATTGAGGACGATCCCGGCTATTTGAGGAATGGAGGGTTGTAAATCATTCATATTAATGTTCGAAAGATACATTTTTTATTTTCAGATGGGAAAGGGCAGGGGCAGGGGGCAGGGAGCAGGGCGCATGGAGTGTTCATTATCAAACGTTTGCAGATCTTATTGGTAATTAATGAAGGATACTTTAAAGGTTGATTACCACGTTTGTAAAACAGACAACTCAAAAACCTCCGAACATCGTGAAAATATACGGAAGCCTGATTGGTCTTTTCTTATTAGTGGTAGCAATAAACGGCTGCACATATTGGGTTGACA
>JBATMM010000610.1:0-16416 GCA_049289835.1 Saprospiraceae bacterium
GAACCAAGTTCTGTTGAAATCAGGTTTTTAGCCTGATTTATCTGAGCGACACGATCTCCCAGGTTGCTACCAAGTGAAAGATGATAAATAGATCTATGCATGAGATTAAGAGGTACGGAAAGGTAAAAAATGATTTGCTGTGGAATCGAGACAAATCCTTGCTTGAAGGCATCAAAAAACATCGTGGCACGACTAGTCGTGCCACCACTAGTCGTGCCACGATGGTCTAAACCCCTGATACTTAATGTCTACGAAGGTGTTTTTGGGTACTAATTTTGTACACTTTTAATGTTGATTTTTTGTCAGAATGTTTTACGGGACCGTAATCTCCAGTTCATCGGATAGTGATTTTTCCATCCCTGTGAAGTGTATTTCAGCCAGCCTAATATACTTCCTTCATGAGAAGCCAGATACCATCCATTTTCATTTCCTGAAGACGAAACCATGGTGGACCTTTCAAGGTAATCTAAGGAACCTCCAAGATCAAGCTCGATTTTTTTTACATCCCGAAGTGGAATTCCTGACATTGATAGAAAATGCGCGGGAATGAAATCCTTTCCTTTTATCTGTCCCGCCTGAGCAATGATTTCAGCCCTTGGGATTCGCTGATACACTTCATTTGCTTTTTCCTCAGCTGCCGATGATATTAATAAATTGTATTCACTGTTTTTTCTTATTCTGTATGATAATGGATTATCCAAAATCGATTCAATTCCTGCAGGAACATCTATGAATTCATTTGACAGTTTTTTAATTCCCCGAATCGTTGACTTTCGATTTGAATTATTTTTCAGAACAGCAATAAATAATCCTTCTCCTTTTACTTTATGCGGATATAATTGGTATCCGATAGCATTCTTATAACTTATTGTTTCTATACCCCATGAATCAGGAAAATTCAGAGGAATGGATTCAAGATCATGCGCCGCATTGAAGTCTGATATGTTATAAATATTTTCTTCAAAACTATAAGAACATGTACTGTATATCAGATACCCTTCGGGTTTTAAAGCTTTGACTGCATCACTTACGATTTGTTTTTGCAACAATGAACATGACCTGACCAGTCCTTCACTCCATTGGTTGATTGCTTCTGGTTCCTTTCGCATCATGCCTTCGCCTGCGCATGGTGCATCTATCAAAATAATATCAGCCAGAGGTTCACTAAATGAAGAAGCTTGTTCACTCGTGAGCAAAGAATTCATATATCCTCCCTTCACAAGGTTTTCCCATAATATTGTTTTTCGTTGAGGTACAACTTCATTGGCAATCAGAATATCTGTCGGCTTAAGATGGCTGGCAAGAATACCTGTCTTTCCACCGGGAGCTGCGCACAGATCAAGCCAGATACGCGGAGTTTGGTCCAGATTCAACTGAGTGATTACATCATCAAGGATCATTGAAGATGCTTCCTGTACATAATACGCACCACCATGCCAATGCGGGTCAAGATGAAATCTCGGACGACTCTCCAGGTAAAATCCATGCTTACACCATGGAACAGGCTGAAGATCCCTAAAAGAAGATTTTCCTTTCAGATGATTTAATCTGATACTTGTAGGTGATGGAACAGATAGTGAATTGAAAAAATCATCAGCCTCTGCACCAAGCTGTAACTTCATCCTATCAACAAATTCATCTGGAATTTTTTCCATTTATCCTTTTCTGGGAACTAATAATTATACCTTTTCATTTTCTCTCACTCTCTCACTCTCTCACTCTCTCACTCTCTCACTCTCTCACTCTCTCACTCTCTCACTCTCTTACAATCCTTTGACTTTACCATACAACATACCTCCTTTAGCAAACATCTTGTCCACTTTTTGACTTACTATAGGATCTGACTCAAGTATTGGTGCATGATGAGTTTTAATTCTCGCATCTATGATCAATGGTGATTGGCATGACCAGTGTTTATCAATCACTTCAGCTCCGGCGCCATAAATATCTTTGGCAGGATTTGATCTGGTAAAAGTTGCCCAGAGAAAATTATTTAAATGTGCACTCATCCATGCGCTGTCTTCAGTAAGAACCCAGAGAGGCCATTGTTCAAGATCAAATGATGCAATAGATTGACACAACAATTCTATTTCATTTTTTGCAGTGACATAGTCTGAAAATGGAATAAAAGAAATAGCTAAAACACCTGGCATCACAAGTTCTACTTTTTTACAAGAAGGCAGTTTGAGATGTGTAGGAACTTCAGTTGACAACTTTCTCCGCACAGATCCTCGTGCTGCAATCACTAATTTTGAACCGCTATTCCATCCGTCACCGCTATAATCTAATGTATCAATTGTCGTTCTGGTTTGAAAATGTAAATCACGACTTAAATCTATCCTGCTCAATACGTGTTGAAAAAACTCTGGAATTCGATGCGTGGAGAGCAGTGGATCATCTTCATCACAGGCTATAAAAAGATATTTCGATAGCGATGTCTGTCCTTTGCCAAGAAGATGATTGGCTATGGTTAATAATTCCTCCGGAACAGGTTCACGAAAGGGCATATAACGTTCATGACCTATAGCCAGCAAAAGAGGATGTACTCCGGCAGCATCAACTGCATGAATTTCTTTAAGGCCAGGAAATTCAGTCGGTGCCAATGGTTCGACCAATTGATGAATAAGCCAACCAAAATTGCTGTCCTCCTGGGGTGGTCGCCCGACAACCGTAAAATGCCAGATCGGATTTTTACGGTGATAAATGTTTTTAATATCCAATATTGGAAAATCATGCATAAGACTGTAATAACCAAGGTGATCACCAAATGGTCCTTCAGGTTTTTTTTCATTCAGACGAACAGTTCCTGTAATACAGAAATCTGCATCAGATGAAAGGATGTAACCGTCTTTCCAGAAATATCTGAATCTGCGATCGCCTAGCAATCCGGCAAATGTGACTTCACTGAGATTTTCAGGCAAAGGCATGATCGCTGCAAAAGAATGTGAAGGCGGTCCTCCTACAAAAATAGAAATCTTAAAATCTCCGCCTGCCTGTTTATATAAGGTATGATGAATCCCTATGCCACGATGAAGTTGATAGTGCATTCCTGCTTCAGCATCCTGAATGTATTCATTGCCACTGATCTGTATTCTGTACATTCCAATGTTGGAATGAGATATATTATTGTCTCCTGGTGGCATACTCAGCACCTGTGGTAGTGTAATAAATGCACCACCGTCTTTAGGCCAACATACAATTTGAGGTAATAGACTAAGCTTAGTCGTACTGTGTAGAATAGATCTATTCCATTTTGCTTTTAAGGGTAAGCCTTTTATCGCAGTGAATGGAATGCCGGCATATGTCAAAGGGTGTCGAAGAAAATCTGAAGGATCAGCTTTTAGTCTTATCAACCTTTGGACCTGATCAAGTGTATTTCTGAAAAGAAATGTTGTGCGTTCTTTTGTACCATACAGATTTGAGAGCGCAACGAAGGGGCTGCCTTTTACCTTTTCAAATAATAATGCTGGGCCGTCTGCATCAAATACCCTGCGATGTATTTCAGCCATCTCAAGATAAGGATCAACTTCATCCGGTATTCGTAATAGTTGATCTGAAGAAAGATCTTCAATGCATTGCTTAAGTGAAGAATAGGACAAAGGGACTTTTTTTGTTATATCGGGATGTAAAATACTGAGGAATATCAAAACCCTTTGAAATAGATGCTTGGTTCATAACACGGGTATCCAGGAATTGCATTTAAAGCTGATAAGCTATGAGATCAGGATAATTTGTTTTCAGAAATATGATAAATCAAAGATTCAGGTTTCGATGAAATTGCGTTTTAACTTTTATGGTAGGGCCTGGTTTAATACAAGGATCAGGGTTAAATACTATTTGAACTTAAACTTTATCCGATTGTGTGAGTTTTATTCATGGCGGAAAGTGATTTCAACGTTTGAGTGAAGTCTTATCTGACTACAACTTCATTATGGATATTGTCATCATGCTTTTAACAGGAGCAGCTTTAGGATGGCTTGGAAGTCTGATTTTTACAGGCCGGGGTCTTGGGTTATATGGCAATATTATCGTTGGTTTGCTCGGCAGTGTTTTAGGGTATTGGTTGTTTGGAGAATTTGGTATTAACCTTATTTCTAATCTGAAAAGTACTTTGCTATCGGGGCTATCAGGAGCTATCTTTTGTCTTACAATTGCAAATCTTATTTTCCCTGGCAGAAAACCATAATGGTCCTCACTCATCTTTAGGTTATGGAGATGATGAAGAATGTTCTTAAATCAAATATGATTTCTTCTCATATATCTTTTTACCTTAGCCGTCAAATGGATAAGAGTTGAAGGTTTATCAGGATCTCCTCCGCCACATACTGGATCAGGGTTTACGCAAAAGCGATCGCACCGGCACCGGGACGATCAGTGTATTTGGTCATCAGATGCGCTTCGATCTTAGCGAAGGCTTCCCACTAGTGACGACAAAAAAAATTCACCTCCAGTCCATTATTTACGAGCTTCTTTGGTTTTTAAAAGGGGATACCAATATTGGCTATCTCCAGGAACATGGAGTCCGGATTTGGAATGAATGGGCCGATTCTAATGGAAATCTTGGCCCTGTATATGGTCACCAATGGAGAAGCTGGACGGGACAAGATGGAGCTACAATAGATCAGATATCGACGGCTCAGAAAACCATTAAGACCAATCCTGATAGTCGCAGAATCATCGTATCAGCCTGGAATGTTGCTGAAATTGATAAAATGGCGTTGGCTCCGTGCCATTGCCTGTTTCAATTCTATGTTTCGGACGGAAGATTAAGTTGCCAGCTTTATCAAAGATCGGCAGATGTTTTTCTGGGTGTACCATTCAATATTGCCTCATACGCTTTATTGACGTTGATGATGGCACAGGTTTGCGATCTTAAGCCGGGCGATTTTGTCCACACTTTTGGTGATGCACACATTTATCTGGATCATCTTGAGCAGGTTCAGGAGCAATTGTCACGGGAGCCCAGGTCAATGCCGTTCATGAAGCTTAATCCGGAGGTTAAGGATATATTTTCTTTCCGTTTTGAGGATTTTGAATTAATTAATTATCACCCTTATCCACGCATTGCTGCGCGAGTTTCAGTGTGATTTCAATCAACACTGTTTAGATATAGTCTAAATAGTAAATAGTCAACCCTTGGATTCAGGTTAAGTCTTGCATCTAATTATTTTTGCACCCATTATCAGCTATTATTACAGTCTCTACTTTATATGTTATGCATCATAACTGCTTGAAATACTGCCTTCTCCTTGCGTTTAGCTGGATTTTTATTGTAGGAAGCTCATATGCCGAACCTACAGTAGCGGCTGGCAAAGTCCTGTTCCAGAATAATTGCAAGGCCTGCCATAATGCTAATATGAAGGATGATATGACCGGTCCTGCCCTCGGAGGCTTTGAGGAAAGATGGGCTGCATATCCAAGGGAAGACCTGTACAAATGGGTAAATAATTCCCAGGCTCTGATTTCTTCAGGACATCCTCGTGCGGTAGAATTATGGAACAAATGGAAGCCTACAGTCATGACCTCTTTTGCGGCTTTCAAACCGGAAGAAATAGAATCCATTTTCCTGTATATCAATGCTCCGGCTCCTGCACCAGTTGCAGCAGTCTCCTCAGGAGGAGGAACAGCGCCAGGAGGTGTAGATAAATCAAATGATTTCATTTATTGGATTCTTTTTGGTGTACTCTTAATCACCGTTTTCACACTTTCCCGGGCCATATTAAATCTTAGAAGTATTGTCGCACAGGCTGAAGGGGACAGACACCCGGTGGAGGAATTGACCATGGTCCAATTTCTAAAGAGCAAGAGTGTAATATCCTTCCTGATTTTTGCCCTTGTTGTGATCGGTGGATATACTACTGTTAATAATGGTATTGCTTTCGGACGTCAGCAAGGTTACAAACCTGATCAACCGGTTAATTTTTCACACAAAATCCACGCAGGCCTTCAGGGGATCAATTGTCAGTATTGCCATGATGGTGCCCGCAGAAGTAAACATGCCGGAATTCCTGCAGCGAATACTTGTATGAATTGCCATAAGGCCATTAAAAAAGGCACTCTCTATGGCACTCAGGAATTGACCAAAATATTTGCTTCCAATGGATATGATCCTTCTACGGACAAATACATTGACAATTATGACAAATTAAGCAATGATGAAATCAAAGCCATCTATACCAAATGGATAGGCGATAGCTATATGAAAGACCAAAATCTCACTGCACTTGACAGACGAGGAATAAGAACTGTGAATGAGCAATGGGACAATATAGCCAGTTCAATGACAAATGAACTGAAGCCAAAAATTTCCGGACCTATTGAATGGACCCGGATTCATATGTTGCCTGATCATGTGTACTTCAACCATTCCCAGCATGTCAACATAGGAAAAATTGCTTGTCAGCAGTGTCATGGCAAAGTGCAGGAAATGGATCAAATGTATCAATATGCGCCATTAAGTATGGGCTGGTGTATTAACTGTCACAGACAGACAGAAGTCAATTTCGCGGGTAATAAATATTATGAGACCTACAAGTCATACCATGAAGCACTGTCTAAAGGTGAAAAGACAAAGATTACTGTCGAGGATATCGGTGGATTGGATTGTCAGAAATGTCACTACTAACAAAGAATAACAAAACGAACAAACGCTATCACAGAATTTAAATAAGATCATGAAAGATCAGTCATCATACAGTGATATTTGGATTGGATCAGAGGACTTAGGTCGCGATGAAAAATTCATTGATCAGGCCACTCAGGAAATGCCCGATGGTTCAGTTTCGTCTATGCTGGCCCAGGGTGCTTCCTTTGCTTCTGCCCAAACAGGTCGTCGCGATTTTCTCAAATATCTCGGATTTAGTATTAGTGCCGCTACAATAGCTGCCAGTTGCGAAATTCCGATTAAACGCGCCATTCCATTTGTGACCAAACCAGATGACCTGGTTCCCGGCGTAGCTAACTATTATGCTACTTCATATGTAGTAGGAGGAGATTACTGCAGTGTCCTTGTGAAAACCAGAGAAGGCCGTCCAATCAAAGTAGAAGGGAATCCGTTATCAACTATTTCTTCCGGCGGAACATCAGCTCGTGCTCAGGCTGCTGTGTTAAGTTTGTATGACATTCACAGGCTTCGTGCTCCACAAATAAAAAATGCAGAAGGTAAATTCGAAACCGTCACATGGGCACAAGTCGATGACATCGTCAATACAACTTTAAAACCTGAAAGCAGAATTGCAATTGTTGCAAATTCAATTCTTAGCCCCACTGAGAAAAATGTATTAAAAGAATTTCAGACTAAATATCCGAATTCAAAACTCACGATTTACGACCCGGTTTCTTCAGCGGCCATACTCAAAGCAAACGAAGCTATGTATGGTGTTGCAATGGTGCCTGGCTACCACTTCGATAAAGCTAAAGTTATCGTTAGTGTTCAGGCTGATTTTCTGGGCACATGGATCTCTCCGGTACAATATGCACATGCATATTCGAAAAACAGAAAGATCAAAGATGCCACTAACGCTAAAATGTCAAGGCATATCCAGATTGAAAGCTATATGTCCCTCACCGGCACAAATGCTGATAACAGGATAAGAATTAAACCAAGTGAATCCAGTGCTGTATTAGGGAGGTTGTACAATAAAATAGCATCAGCAAAAGAAGAATCTTCAATCAACGCTCCTTCATTAAGCGGCTCACTTACCGCAGCGATAGATAAGACAGCAGACGAACTATTAAAATTTCCCGGTGAATCATTGCTGGTATGTGGTACTAACAATATCGGAGATCAGGCATTTGTATCCGCTATCAATCACATGCTTGGAAATGAAGGTTCTACTGTTGACATTCAACAATATTCTTATCAAAGACAAGGTGATGAAAGTAAAGTAAATGCATTGGTCAATTCAATGAATGGCGGAGAAATTGATGCACTGATCATTTATGGTTCAAATCCTGTTTATGAGTTGCCATTTGGTGCTGCTTTCGGTGAAGCAATGTCCAAGGTTGCTTTGTGTCTCAGTACAAACGCTTCACCTGACGAATCGACTGCTTTGTGTAAAGTACTCGCACCTGATCATCATTTCCTTGAATCATGGGGCGATGCTGAACCCGTGCGTGGCCATGTCTCTATGATTCAGCCGACAATCGCACCTCTTTTTGATACACGTCAGCAGGGATTAAGTTTGTTGAAATGGATGGGTGGCAATGATTCATTATTCACAAATGAGCAACCTTATTATGAATATCTAAAAGCGACCTGGGCAGCAAATGTTAGTTCAGTTTCTTCATGGAATGAATTATTACATGATGGCGTATTTACATATTCACCGGTTAGTTCAGGAGCAAGTTATAGAAACAATCTATCTACACTCACTTCAAAATTAATTCAACCAGGTACAGGTTCCGAAATCACATTCATGGAAACTGTTACCATGGGTAATGGTCAGCATTCCAATAATCCATGGCTACAGGAGATGCCAGATCCGGTCACCCGATGCGGTTGGGGTAATTATTTAGCTCTGCCTGTAGCATTTGATGGCACACGTAAATTTATTGCTCACGAGAATTTAGAGAATGGTGAATTGGCTGATGTAGTAGTCAATGAACAGACTTTGCGTGTTCCGGTCATTAAGCAATTTGGACAGACACCTGATACATTTGCATTAGCACTTGGATATGGAAGGACAGCAACTGGTCGTGCAGGTTTAGGTGTAGGTGTAAATGTTAATCCGTTGTTGAAGACGGATAGTGATGGCTTGATCCAATATTATGCCGGCGGTGTCACAGTATCCGATAAAAAAGGAAAAGAAGATTATTATTCATGTGTTCAATATCACCACACCATGGGTGTGACAGGTGAGGACAGTGAAACCAAGCAAGTCATAAACGCTGACGAAGCCGCCACTGTCTATATGACATACGGTCTTGTACGCCAGGGTTATCAGGGTTCGATTGTCAACCGAACCATAATCAGGAAGAGCCACCTTGAAAACATAGATGAATTTATTCATGATCTACAGGAAGAACGTCATGAACATCAGGAGCTAAATAAAAAACAAGTATACCCTGGTCACGATGCTACATATGCAAGAGGCCATCATTGGGGCATGCATGTCGATTTAAATTCCTGTATCGGATGTGGAGCATGTACAGTGGCTTGTATGGCTGAAAACAATGTTCCAGTCGTGGGTAAGCGTGAAATGAGTCGTCATCATGAAATGGCATGGTTACGTATTGACCGTTACTATTACGGTGATGTTGATAATCCAAGCGCAGTTTATCAGCCTCTCATGTGTCAGCATTGTAATAATGCTCCTTGCGAAAATGTTTGCCCTGTCAATGCTACTAATCATAGCTCTGAAGGGCTCAATCAAATGGCCTATAATCGTTGCGTAGGCACAAGATATTGCGCTAACAACTGTCCTTATAAAGTCAGGAGATTCAATTGGCTTGATTATACTGCCGCAGATCTGTGGCCCATCAATGAACCTGATCTTGGAATGAAATCAGAAAAGGATGGCATTCCGTACGGTGCTGATAACCTTACCCGGATGGTTTTAAATCCCGATGTAACGGTTAGGTCAAGAGGTGTGATTGAAAAATGTAGTTTCTGTGTACAACGTATTCAGGAAGGAAAGTTAAGAGCTAAAACAGAAGATCGTTTACTCAGAGATGCTGATGTAAAAACAGCCTGTCAGTCTGCTTGTCCTACCGGAGCTATCACCTTTGGCGATTTCAATAATGAAACTGGTGATCTCAATGAAAAACTGAAATCACCATTGAATTATATTTTATTGGAAGAAGTAAATACCAGATCTGCTGTCAATTATCAGGCTAGAATAATCAACAAAGCAGAAGGAGTAGATGCTTAAGAGCAGAGTGAATAAAAAAGACGAACAACCTATTATCAATAGAAATTAAAATATGGGTTCAGGACCTACATCACCGATCAGAGAACCGCTGGTTCAAGGGCATAAGACCTATCACCAGATCACGGAAGATCTTTGTTCGCCTACCGAGAGGGCACCAAGCAGAGCTTGGACGATGGCTTTCATAGTGGCCTTAAGTGCTTTGACATTTGGCGTCATCTGTATCCTCATCACGATATGGGTGGGTATCGGTACATGGAGACTCAACAGGACAATAGGTTGGGGTTGGGATATAACCAATTTTGTATGGTGGATCGGTATTGGTCACGCAGGTACTCTGATTTCAGCCATCTTATTATTATTCAGGCAAAAATGGCGTACCGGTGTTAATCGTGCCGCAGAAGCGATGACGATCTTTGCAGTTATTTGTGCTGCATTATTTCCAGCCATTCACGTTGGAAGAATATGGGTTACGTTTTTCTTTTTCCCATATCCAAACACAAGAGGTCCGGTTTGGCCAAATTTCAATTCACCTTTGCTTTGGGACTTATTTGCCATTTCAACATATTTCACCGTATCACTTTTATTCTGGTACACAGGATTAGTACCTGACTTTGCAACTGTGCGGGACAGGGCAAAAGGCCTAAGAAAAAAATTATACAATGTTCTTTCTTTCGGTTGGACAGGTGCAGCCAAACATTGGCAACGGCATGAAGCACTTTCATTAGTGTTGGCGGGTATAGCTACACCTCTCGTACTTTCTGTTCATACCATTGTAAGTTTTGACTTTGCCACATCAGTGATTCCCGGATGGCACACTACGATCTTTCCACCCTATTTTGTCGCAGGAGCCATCTTTTCTGGTTTTGCAATGGTACTTACACTGATGATCATCACTCGCAAAGTCCTCAATCTTCAGGAATATATTACCATCGGCCACATCGAATCTATGAACAAGATTATTCTTGTGACAGGGACTATAGTGGGAGTAGCTTATCTGACTGAATTATTCATCGCCTGGTATTCAGGTTATGTCTACGAGCAATTTGCTTTTTTCAACAGGGCACTTGGACCATATTGGTGGGCCTATTTTGGAATGATGACTTGCAATGTTCTTTCACCACAAATATTTTGGTTTAAAAAAGTCAGACGGAATGTAACTATGACATTCCTGATGTCCATTTTTGTTAATATCGGAATGTGGTTTGAACGATTCGTCATTATTGCAACAACATTGGCCCGTGATTACCTGCCATCAAGTTGGAGTTTTTATGTTCCTTCTATTGTGGAGGTCGGAATATTCATTGGGACGTTGGGTATCTTCTTTACATGTTATCTCATTTTTGTTCGGATAGCTCCTGTTGTGGCTATTGCTGAAATTAAACACATACTCAAGAGTTCCGGTGATCAATACGTAAATTCTAATGCAACGACTACATACCAGCAAGTGGAAAGCGGAAATATGGAATTTGAAATAGCAGGTCATGACGCGCACGCCGGTCAGGATCATCACTAATTGATTGAAACGATATAAAAATAAGTGATTCATTAAATCATGAAGCACCAGGAAAAAAATGTAATATTCGGATTGTACGATGATGAGGAAATCCTCAAGTCTGCAGTCATAAAAGCAAATGAAGACCATCTTCAGATCATGGATGTTTATACACCATTTGCAGTTCATGGCCTGGATCCTTTATTGGATCTTAAAGAGTCAAGACTTCATATTGGTGGATTTGTCTATGGTTTGACAGGTACGCTTACGGCATTCCTTGGTATGACATGGATTCATACCAGAGATTGGCCCCAGATATATGGAGGAAAACCATATTGGGCGATTCTGTCTTTTGTTCCGATCACATTTGAGTTGACAGTACTGTTTGCTTCTATCGGCATGGTGGTGACGTTCTATGTCATCAACGGTCAGGGACCTGGTGTCATGAATCCTATACTTCATCCATCCATCACAGATGATAAATTCTGTATTGCTTTTGAAACGGGAGGCATGGAGAATAACGAAGTTGACAGGCTCAGAAATTTTTTCAATAACACCGGTGCAAGCCTGGTAGAAACGAAGACCATCTGAATATGAAGTATACAACAACATATACAATTCTGGCATGCCTGGTCACTCTGATAGCTTGTTCGCCTGCAAAGGACAACCGGCGCGGGCATGAATACATGCCGGATATGGTTCATAGTATAGGATATGAGGCAAATTTATTTGACTACTACTACTATAACCGTTGGGGTACTGAAGAAGAATATAAAAAATTCGTCATGCCTCGACATAGCGTTCCCGGAACAGTAGCCAGAGGGGATGTATCACTTGCTAATGCAACAGATCCTTCTGTGCGGATGGCGGATATGAATAATTTTGAAGGACTTACGGATGGATCGATAGCGTATGTACCCAATGGAAGTGTTCCATATTATTATGCAGATACAGAACCTGAACGGGCAAGGGCAGCAAAAGAAATCGTTCAAAACCCGTTTCCGATCAGCATGCAAGGATTAGAACAGGGAAAACTTTTGTATGGAATCTATTGCAGTATCTGCCATGGCGATAAAGGTGATGGACAGGGATACTTATTAAGAGAAGCAGATCCGGCTAAAGGAATTGTTGCAGGTGTATATCCAGCAGCTCCTGCTAATTTTTTGCTCGACACATTTGTGCGTTCCAATGTCGGCAGGTTTTATCATGCGATAATGAAAGGAAGAAACGTGATGGGTCCATACTCAGATAAATTGAGCTATGTGGAACGCTGGGAAGTAATTCACTACATAAGATCACTTGAAGCTAAGGCAAAAAACCTTGAGTATAGTTCTACTCTGAATACACTGAACAAAGAAGCTATGCCATGGGATCCTATGGAAGCTGAATTGAAAAAAGGCCTGATCGGAATGGCAAAAGATTCCACATCAAATGATGTTGTGCATGGAGATCATCCCACAAACACACAACACGACAAGGAAGTACATAAATAAAGAATCGAATCGACTAACACAGATATGAATCAGTTTATATTCGAAACAAGGCAAAAAACAATATTTGGCATCATGATGCTGATTGGCCTCATCTCCATGCTGATTACATTCATGGGTGATGATCAATGGCACACACGCTTCTGGTCAAATGTCCTTCACAATTCTGTGTTTTTCACGGGGATTGCATTGATGGCTCTCTTTATGATTGCCGCTAAAATAACAGCATGGGCTGGCTGGTATTCAGTTTTTAAAAGAGTATGGGAATCATTCTCACTTTTTCTGATTCCCGGATTTGTGCTCATGACGATCATCGCCATAGGGATTTGGGCCGGATGGCACCACTTGTATCAATGGGCTGACAAATCAGTAGTCTCTTCAGATACTGTTCTGTCAGGCAAATCAAGTTTCCTCAATAAGAATTGGTATACGTTTGGAGGAATGATCATTATGGGCGGCTGGATCTTTTTTGCGCTCAAGCTACGTGGTCTTTCAGTAGATCAGGACACTAATGGAGATACAAATTTTACGCATGCACATAAAATGCGGATATGGGCTGCACCGACATTGCCGTTCATAGGTTTCTCAAGTGCAGCTATGATCTGGTTGTGGGTGATGTCTGTTGATGCTCATTGGTACAGCACATTGTATGCATGGTGGACCTCTGTGAGTTTAATGGTTTCTATGGTGGCACTTACCATTATCATTTTGATTACTCTTAAGATCAGGGGATATTTTCCTTTAGTGACGATCGAACATTTACATGATCTGGGTAAATATCTTTTTGCATTCAGCATATTCTGGACATACATGTGGTTTTCTCAATTCATGTTGATTTGGTATGGAAATATCCCTGAGGAAACTATTTATTTCAATACCCGACTGCATCATTATCCGGTGATTTTTTACATCAATATTGTATGCAATTTCGCCATTCCATTCATCGTATTGCTAAGAAATGATACGAAGAGAAAATATGGAACTTTGATGTTCATTTCATGCCTCCTTGTATTTACGCATTGGATTAATTTCTTTCTGATGCTGAAACCCGGGATACTCCAGACAGCACATCCTGATGTTTATAATGTACCTGGTTTTAATATGCCGGGATTTCTGGAGATAGGAACCTTCGTCGGATTTCTGGGGCTGTTCTTTTATTTTGTTTTTTCACGTTTGGAAAAGGCTTCTTTGGTGCCGCGAAGAGACCCTTACCTGATGGAAAGTGCATCGCATCATACATAACCGGTATGAATACTGACATTGAATTGAATGAAGTACTAAAAGCCATATAGCAAATGACCGCTTTGATTATCATATTAAGTATTGCTCTTTTAGTTATTGTGATACTTCAGATTAGTAAACTGACTGAACTTTATTCCCGTATTCGCGGAGAAGAAGAGGTAGAATTGAGAAGTAATCGCAATCAGGGAAGAGCACTATTGCTTTTCATGATCGGGTTTTTAATTCTGGTAGTAGTCTACACATACTGGATGAAGAACTACTTGTTGGGCTACGGACCACACAAGGCTGCATCAGCGCATGGGGGTACACTTGACAGCCTTTTCAATGTGACGCTTTTCTTCACGGGAATTGTTTTTGTGGTAACCCACATCGCACTATTTTATCTGGCCTATAAATATAAAAAAGTAAAAGGCTCAAAAGGAACGCACTGGTCACATAATAATACACTTGAAATTGTCTGGTCAGCTATTCCGGCAGTGGTCATGACCTACCTCGTGATCAAAGGCCTTCTCGCATGGAATACAGTGATGGCCGATATCAAACCGGATGATTCAGTATTGGAAATTGAAGCTACGGGGTATCAGTTTGCCTGGCATCTCAGATATCCCGGAGCAGATGGTGTATTGGGAGCAAGAGATTACAAAAAAGTAACTGCGGATAATCCTCTTGGACAAGACTGGACTGATCCAAAGAATTTTGATGACTTCCATCCTGATGAACTCTGGTTGCCGGTCAACAAAAAAGTGCGGGTTAGAATCATCGCACGAGATGTGCTCCATAGTTTTTTTCTTCCTCACTTCAGAGTAAAAATGGATGCCGTACCAGGACTTCCAACCTATTTCGTTTTTACACCGACAAAGACAACAGAAGAATACCGCGAGGAGCTAAGCAAGTATCCTGAATATAATGTACACAAAGATCCTAATGATCCCACCAGTCCACTTCTCTGGGAAGATTTCAACTACGAGTTGGCTTGTGCCGAGCTTTGCGGTAAGAGTCACTACAGTATGCGCAGAATAGTGCGGATTGTCAGTGAAGATGAATACAATGCCTGGCTTTCCAAACAGCAATCTTATTATCAAAACAGTATAAGAAATAAGGATAGTGATCCTAATAAAGGAAAGCTTCTTGGGTATGAGATAAAACAAAACCGTGATGCTTTAAACTTTTCTTTCGATAAGGCCATGGTTGATACCGGAATTCCACCAGCTGCAGGCGCTCCTGATCTCAAAACGATCAGGCTTGATTTTGTACAATTTGAATCAGGAGGTTCTACATTGACAGCAGATTCAAAATATCAACTTAACGATTTAGCTGAGATCATGAAGAAATATCCGACCATGCGCATAGAACTTGGAGGCCATACAGATAGTACCGGTGATCCTGCAGCGAACAAAACTCTTTCTCAACAGAGGGCTGATGTCGCAAAAGCATATCTAATCACACTTGGGGTCAATACATCAAGATTAACTGCAGTAGGCTATGGACATACGAAGCCGATAGACACGAATGATACCGACGCCGGACGTCAGAAGAACAGGAGAACTGAATTAAGAATAATAGCTCAAAAAACGATATAATTATGTCTGAATTACAACATGATGAAACCGATGTTCTCATAAGGGAACAGGGGTATGATGATCACTTCCACGATCATCCTCATGGAGATAAATATCAATCAAATTTTATCACGCATTATATTTTCAGCCAGGATCATAAGATCATTGCCAGGCAATTCCTGATCACAGGTATTTTCTGGGCTATTGTTGGGGCCAGCATGAGTATTATTTTCAGACTTCAGCTTGGATTTCCGGATGATAGTGTCGCTTGGTTGAAACCTCTATTGGGAAAATGGATTACAGTCAATGATGCAGGTATCGGTTCATTAAATCCTGATTTTTATTATGCACTGGTCACTATGCACGGTACGATTATCGTATTCTTTGTATTGACCGCAGGCTTGAGTGGAACTTTTGCAAACCTCTTGATACCTTTTCAGGTAGGTGCCAGAGATATGGCGTCACCGTTTCTCAATATGCTTTCCTATTGGTTTTTTTTCCTGGCGAGCGTGGTCATGTTTATTTCTTTGTTTTTGAACACAGGGCCATTTTCAGGAGGCTGGACAGCCTATCCTCCGTTGAGTGCATTGCCTGAAGCAAGTTCAGGATCCGGGGCGGGTATGACCATGTGGTTAGTCAGTCTCACGCTCTTTGTTGTGTCTGTTTTGTTGGGAGGTATTAATTATGTCACAACTGTATTAAATCTTCGCACAAAGGGAATGAGTTTGTGGCGCATGCCTTTGACGGTATGGGCCTTGTTG
>JBATMM010000611.1:0-22613 GCA_049289835.1 Saprospiraceae bacterium
CTAGTGGCACTACTAGTAGTGCCACCACTTATAAGCAGCTCACAATCAATTGATTAGAATTTAAATAATAATGACTGTAAAATAGTCATAAATTGATTAATTTACAGTCAAATACGATTCTAATGAAAGGTAGAGGAGCACAAATCAATCCTGACAGTCCGTACGACAAACATGTCAAGTCAAAACATCGTGATCTCAATTTCTCTCCACCACCAGAGGAGATCAAAACCCAATATCTCGAAACGCATCCCAAAACGCTGATCAATAAAGTTGAAAGCCCGGATGTGCGTATGGAATATTCAATGAATCCATATCAGGGCTGTGAACATGGATGTGTCTACTGCTATGCTCGTAATACTCATCCTTATTGGGGATTCAGCGCAGGACTTGATTTTGAAACAAAGATCCTGGTCAAACGTGAGGCACCTCAGATTTTAGCTAAAAAACTGGCCTCTCATAAATGGATTCCTGCACCTATTATGCTTTCCGGGAATACAGATTGCTATCAGCCTGCAGAAGCAAAATTTAAATTGACCCGGCAAATCCTTGAAGTTGTCGACCGGTTCAATCATCCTGTAGGGATCATCACCAAAAGCGCCCTCATCTTGCGTGACATCGATATCCTAAAGCGGCTAGCCGAGAAAAAACTGGTCACCGTAGCCATATCTATTAATACAGTGACAGAATCAACACGAAGAATGTTAGAGCCACGTACAGCCTCTGTGACAAGACGTCTTCAGGTCATAAAAGAACTTTCAGATGCAGGCATTTATGTGCATGCAATGTTAGGCCCCATCATTCCGGGTCTCACAGATCATGAGATTATGAATGTAGTCGAGGCGGTGACAAATGCAGGTGCAAAAAATGCACACTACATCGTAGTCCGCCTCAATGGAGATGTGGCTGAAATATTTACAGATTGGGTGAAGAAAACATATCCTGATCGTGCAGACAAAATATTGAACCGGATCATGGATACACATGGAGGCAATCTGAATGACAGCCGCTTCGGCACACGAATGAAAGGAGAAGGTAAGTATGCCGAGATCATTGAAAAACATTTTCATCTGGCCAGGCGAAAATATTTGCCCAATCCTGAAGCCTTCGAATATGATTTAAGTCTTTATGAAAAAGCAAGGAAGCCCCAAACAAGTCTTTTTGATCTAATGTGATTCAATCCATTCCAACAACTGTTCAATTTTTATTATGATTCATTATATCACAATCAGTTTCCTGATGATACTGGAGATGTACTCAAGTCACTCCTTTTGATCAGAATGCCCCTCAATCAATTATTCCGTTTTGGCTACAAATAAGGTGATTCAAGTCAACCGCAATGATGATCTATATCATCCGATTTGAAACTGAATTTAATTAAAATTGGCTTGTGGTTAATTCAATTTATTAACGAGTATAATTCCGATTTATCATGAAAAAGTCTTTAATGATACGCGTATTTACTTTTATCTTCTTGCTCACAAATTTATTGTTAAGTGGGCAGCCTTATAAAAGTTTAGCTATTTGGCCTTGTGATGGTATTCGGGCAGCCGCATTTACAGGTATGGTAGAAGTCTCCGATGGGTTTTTGGCAATGGGCTATGTAGATACATTTTACAATGGACAATATGGAACGGGAAGGATTTGGGTGGTAAAACTTCATCCGGATGGGAGCCTGAAGTGGAGTAAGTTTTACAGGGATGACGATCCGAATATTGCCGTTTGGGGCAGGCGATTGGCACTGGCCGATAAAGATGGCGCATATATTCTTGCGCAGGCAGGCCCTAAAGG
This sequence comes from Saprospiraceae bacterium, assembly GCA_049289835.1. Classification (GTDB taxonomy): domain Bacteria; phylum Bacteroidota; class Bacteroidia; order Chitinophagales; family Saprospiraceae; genus Opimibacter. The sequence continues at coordinate 1,789 of JBATMM010000611.1, forward strand.
TCTCATTATAAAACTTGATAAAAATGGTGAGATCGTATGGAAGAAGAATACCATCGTCATGCCCAATAATAGTTGGGCCAATGAGCTCATCTCCACTGCGGACGAAGGAGTTCTGGCAGTTGGGTATACCGTCACCAGTGATACAGGCGCCTATGTAAAATATTATAAAGATGGCTCCATAGCGTTTTCCGGAAAATATAAACCACATGATATTGAAAGGATCAAGTACTGTGCTGTTGACAAATCTTTTGATGGAGGGTATTACCTCGCGGGTATACAGAGTGAATATGATCCATATCCCGTCTGGAAGACACATCTTTTAGTCACAAAGATTGATGGCAGCGGTCATTTTCTCTGGAACAAGGCTTACAATGGGGGCGATGAATTATCAGGCGATAAGAAAAAATCTGAAGGGTATACCATTAGCGCTGTACCAGGCGGCGGATTCATAGCAGGAGGCCTAATGTATAAAGAAAGTATTTTGAATGGTCAGGCTTACATACTACGGGGAAATGACAATGGAGATAGTTTGTGGACGAAAAATCTCTTCGAAGAATTATATCCTTACCCTTCAATTTGGCCTCGTAACAGTATCAACAGGATCATTGTCAAAAATAATGAAGTCTATGCGGAATTTGTGGACTGTGTGGGATGTAGTACCGAGAAAAACTACCTGGCTTTATTGAATATAAGCAATGGCGCAGTGCAGTGGAAACAAACCGGATATAAAATAAGTGATCAGCACATCCGTAGCTTACACAGTATTTTGGCTAATGGTCAACCTGTTTTTATAGGTGGTGAATATTATCTTGATCTTTTCAAACACGGATTGATTTTGATTACTACACCGGACGGACTTTGGATTCCTCCTGTCATAGCCAAATTTGAAAGCGGTGCAGATCAACCGGAATTAATCACACGTATCAATCACCATATTCAGGTCAGCCGGACCGTACAGGTCGGAGCAGATACAAATTTCAGTTCCATTGTCTACGAAAAAACAAATATCACGAAGGATACAGTTAAGTTAGATCTGAGTTCGCTTCAGGATAAAAAATATTATTTGCGAGTGGGTATAACAGGTGGCAAGGGAAATACAATCTGGTCAGATACGATGGAATTTTATATGTTTTCAACACTAAAACTTCGTTATGCTGATCAGGTACCTAAATTTAGCAGTGAATATGGTGGGGGATGGTCCGCAAGTCAAATCATTGGGTTGCCTGATGTATACCCTAATTACGGTGACCATGTGGGCGCGTGGTCTTCTGCAACCGCCGATGGGCAGCGTGAATTTTTAGAATGTAAGTTCCCACAAGCTGCACCCATTTCCGGTATTTTAGTTTTTGAGACATACAGCCCGGGAGCAATCGATACGGTTTATGTGCGGAATCCTAACACTCAACAATGGGTAATTGTGTATTCCGTCACAGCGAGCCCCGCTCCTGCTTTTGCCCGTGTTTTACCTATCACATTTCCTGTTACCTCTTTCCCTGTCAGTGAAATTCGATTAGCTTTCAATTCCCCTGCTGTCCCTGGCTACAATGAAATAGATGCTATTGGATTGTTCGATGCTACCGGAGTGGGTACATCAGAACTTCTTCAGTCAGAGAATCCATTACAGATCAGTCCTAATCCTGCCTATGATCAGATCCGAATATCATGGGTAAGACCTTTGACTACATCAACAGATTGTATTCTATATGATGCAACAGGGAGACAATATCGTCAGGCAAGCGTCCCGGAAGGAAATACTGAATTGAATTGGTCTATTGCTGAACTTCCTTCCGGCAACTATTGGGTAACATTTAGACAAGGCAATGCGGTCCAAACGAAATCATTTGCGAAAGAATAATCTATTTCAATACGTGAAAGATGGGTGGCTATTTGCTGCCCATTTTTTATTTAGCGTAGCGGTGTTGAGTTGATTAAAAATGCGCATGATGCTGTAAATAATAAACACAAAGGCCCGCCAAATATCCGCTCAAGGCGTATAAAGAAATTCTCATCAGGTACCATTGAAAATTAATTTTCAATATTCCCATCGCCGCAACTCCTGCTGCTGAACCTATAATTAATATACTCCCTCCTGTTCCGGCACAATAGGCTAATAGCTCCCAAAAGTCATGATCAGGCGGAAATTCACTAAGATTGTACATTCCCATGCAAGCTGCCACCAGGGGTACATTATCAACTACGGAAGATAATATTCCGATTGAGCCATTGATAAGATATATGTTTCCAAAATTCTTATTTAACAATTCCGCCAGAACTTGTAAATGTCCTGAAACATCTAATGATGATACGGCTAGCAGGATACCCAGGAAAAATAAAATAGTAGGTGTATCTATTTTATAAAGAATATAGGCAACAGTAAATTCGCGACGAATTTCAGAAGCCTTGTGCCTGTGAATGACATCTGTCACAAGCCACATTAATCCTAACGCAAATAAAATGCCCATGTATGGAGGCAAATGTGTAATTGATTTGAAAATAGGTACGGTCAGTAAAGAAGAGATGCCAAGGAAAAAAAGCAAGTTTCTTTCGAAAATAGTCGTTTCAACATTTGACTTAATTTCCTTGTGGGATAAGATATCAAGAGATGTATTTTGTTTCTTCAGAAAATAGGTGGCAAATAATAAAGGGACAACAAGACAGGCCAAAGAGGCCAGGAAGGTTGAAGCCATTATATTGAGAGTCGATATCTGTCCTCCGATCCAAAGCATTATGGTCGTCACATCGCCTATCGGAGACCAGGCGCCACCTGCATTGGCTGCTATAATGACAAACCCGCCGAAGAGCCATAAATCTTCCTGCTTCTTCAGCATCTTACGCAACATCGCACACATCACGATCGCTGTTGTCAGATTGTCAAGACCCGCAGAAAGAAAAAAAGTGATCCAGGATATTATCCACAGCAATTTTGTTCGGCTTGTAATATTTATCTTTTCTGTGATCACTTGAAAGCCCTGATGCACATCAATAAGCTCTACAATCGTCATGGCGCCAAGCAGGAAAAATAGAATTTCAGAGATTTCAGCGAGGTGGTGAGACAGCGAGTCATGCACATATGTTAATGTTGTAATTTCTCCTCCACGAATACCATTGATCGGCATGGATGAAATACCAAATAATAATATCAACCAGCAAATAACCCCTGTCAGTAGTGCAGTTGACGCTTTGTCAATCTTAAGTTTGTGTTCAAATGCAATCAGTATGTATCCAAGAATGAATACAATAACAATCAAAACGGTCATGTATCTGGTGATTTAAAACTCCTGTATTGAGGGCAAATAAAGAAAAAAAACCGGTAGGCCTAGCTTGAAATGTATTTTTCAAGATGTTGGATATGTTCCTTTTGTTCTGTGATAATCGCGGTGACAATATCACCTATGCTAAGCATACCGACGACCTTATGATCAGATACCACAGGTAAGTGGCGGATATGTTTGTCGCTGAAAAGTTGCATACAGTCTTCAAGACTCATTTCCGGAGTAACCGTATAAACATTGCCAGTCATGACTTCGGTGACAGGAGTTGTTTTTGCTTTTCGACCCTGGATGATTCCCTTTCGGGCATAATCGCGCTCTGAGAATATTCCAACAAGACGATCACCCTCCATGATCATGACAGCGCCTATGTTTTCACGGGTCATGAGTTCAAGAGCATCAATCACCATTTTATCCGGAGTCAACGAACACATGCGGTTCATTTGCTTCCCTTCCAATAATCTTTTTACGGAGAGCATGAGCTTACATTTTGATGTTAATTATTATTTCTGATGTCGGTCCTGGGTGGATTCTCATACCTAAGATAGGATTATTGACCTGAAAAGTCAAAGTTTATTATGAATTATCTATTTTATAAAGCTTATGATTGCTTTTCAGGCTCCAAATAGTCCATTTTCACTATATTCGATTCAGTGAGTAGAAAGATGATTCTAACCGTTTTCTTTCCATTTCATCTTTGAATAACTGCTAAAACCAACATTTATGCTTGCTTCCGGATTAATGAAAACGCTATGCCTATCACTTCTTTTGATGGCATTGTCATGTAAAAATGAACCTGCAACCATGGGGTCAAATTTGAGTCTTGGTGCGTATTTTAAAAGTAACGAGACAGGTGTCAGAACAGGAAATGTGAAACTCGTATCCATTGAAACAACAAAAGGGAAAATGAATGTCTGGACAAAGACTTTCGGAGAGAACCCTTCCATCAAATTACTTTTATTGAATGGAGGTCCCGGTGCCACACACGAATACTTCGAATGTTTCGAAAGTTTTTTACCTGCGGAAGGTATTGAGTTTATTTATTACGATCAGTTGGGATGCGGCAATTCAGATAATCCTAAGGATACATCGATGTGGGATTTACCAAGATATGTTGAGGAGGTGGAAACCGTGCGTAAAGCATTGTCTCTTGATAAAGATAATTTCTATCTCCTGGGTCATTCCTGGGGCGGAATACTTGCGCTTGAGTATGCTTTGAAATATCAGGATCATTTGAAAGGGCTCATCATATCAAACATGATGTGCAGTTGTCCGGATTATGGCAAATATGCAGATAATGTGCTATCTAAAACCATGGATCCAAAAGTGCTGGATACGATCAGGATGATTGAAGCCAAAGGTGATTTTGACAATCCGAAGTATATGGAATTGCTAATGCCTCATTTCTATGCTCAACATATCCTTCGTATGCCGGTTGATCAATGGCCTGAACCTGTAACACGGTCATTTGGAAAAATAAATCAATCTCTGTATGTGACTATGCAGGGCCCTAGTGAATTTGGTATCGGTGGAAACCTGGCGAAATGGGATAGAAAAGCAGACTTGCCTAAACTTAATGTTCCGACTTTGACTATTGGTGCAAAAAATGACACCATGGATCCGGAGCACATGAAATGGATGTCTACACAGGTTAAGAATGGAAGTTTCCTTTACTGCCCCAATGGAAGTCATATGGACATGTATGATGACCAGGAAATCTATATGGCCGGCTTACTAAAATTTCTTAAAGGTGTGGATGGGGGACAGAAATCCGTAAAACTATAAAAATCGAAAATCGAAAATCGAAAATCGAAAATTCTTTTATGGATTGGGAAAAAGTACGAGCCGAACTTGAATTCCGTACCAGTCGTAGCTCTGGTGCGGGAGGTCAGCATGTCAACAAAACTGAAACTAAGGTTGAGGCTTTGTTTGATGTCAATGCCTCATCCGGACTGAATGAAGACGAAAAAAAACTTGTATTTGAAAAAGCGATCAACCGTATAAATGATGAAGGCATCCTTTCAGCGACATCTCAAAAATCAAGATCACAACTTGATAATAAGGAGAATGCGATAGAGAAGCTTCAATCTATTTTGCTAAAGGCTCTGACCCCAATAACAAAACGGATAAGAACAAAACCATCTAAATCATCAGTAGAAGAGAGATTGGAAGAAAAAAAAATACAGGCGGAGAAGAAGGAGGGGAGGAAAAAACCAACCACAGATTAATCAGATTAATCGCTTGGAAAAGTATTTCTTCTCACTTCTCATGCTCCTCTCCCTTCTGTCACCCAACCTGATGAATTCTTAAAAAATTTGAGGACTTTAATGCTAAGGTTTTGCGTCCAATCGTATTAATAATAAAGAAGGCTACTGAAAATCCTTGATTCAACTAAGCATTACCCAAGACCAGTAGTTTCTATAAGTCATAAACCTGAAGATACACGTGTACTCATCTCAAACGCTGAAATACCAGAAAGTGAAATGATAAATGATTTAACCTGGACCATTCCTAATCGATAAAAGGCATCAGATTTAATTTTTAAACTTATTGAACCAACTTGAAATAATATTTTTTAAACCTCTGCTTATAAAATCATGCCTCTGCTGATCATTCGTTTACGGATGATCAGCTTTTTTATTTGTCTAAGGTATTCTTCCCCGGCTGTCTTTAGTCGATCAATCCTTCAAATTGGTAGAATAAAAACTTTGAAAACTTTTAAACCAAAAATAGTTTCCTATGTTTACAACGTGAATATGACGACTTCTGCTCAGGATACTGTTTGGCTCGAAAGGGTAGAATCCCTCTTCATGCGCTATGGCATCAAGAGCATCACTATGGACGATGTAGCTCGTGATCTGGGCATCTCAAAGAAGACTTTATACCAAATGGTTGAAAGCAAGGATGCCCTGGTTGTCAAGGTCTTAGGCCACCATATCTCACGTGAAAAAACACAATGCGTTTGCCTGGTCAAAGACTCATCAAATGCCATCGAAGAGATATTTAATATCATGGATACCAATTCCCAGGAACTGGCTCAAATGAAGACGAATATCCTCAATGACCTACAAAAATATCACAGGGATGCCTGGCTGATGATCAGGAATTTTCAATATGATTTCGTCCTTAAAATTATTTGTGAAAACCTGACAAGGGGCCGCAATGAAGGCTATTACCGGGATGATTTTGATATCGATATCGTAGCTAAGCTTCATCTTTCTACTGCATTTAATTTGTTCGATGAGCAAATATTTCCTGCAGCATCAACTCCAAAAATCACCCTATTTAAAGAATACATGATGCATTTCCTCCACGGAATAGTCTCCGCTAAAGGACTTGCATACATTAAAAAGAAACTTTCCTGATATGTACAGAAGACTTTTATTGACCATTCTCCCGCTGTCATTTGTGGTGATTCTATCAGCACAGAAGACGATGAGTTTGTCAGATGCGATTGAATATGCTATGGCTAACCATCCCGATGTCCGCATCGCCAAACTGAATGTAAAAGATGCTGAATGGCGAATCAAGGAAAACAGGGCTACTGCGTATCCACAATTGTCTCTTGGGATCAATTATCAATTCTTTATCCAGCAACCGGCCCTTCCGGCTGAAGCACTTGGTTTTGGTGGGAGTGAGCCCGGACAAAAAATCAAATTTCAACTCCGCAATAATCTCACCGGAAAAGTTGAATACGACCAACTGTTATTTAACAACAGCTACCTCGTAGGATTGAAGGCTGCAAAATTGTACCGCCAATATGTTGATCTCCAACTTAGCTCTGTAAGAGAGAAAGTCAGAAACAGTGTTACAGATGCATATCTACCGGCTCTATTAATTTCAGAGACAGTAATAGTTCTGGACAAGAATATCGAGAATCAGCAAAAATTATTTAATGATACCAAAGCAACATACAAGGCCGGGTTTGTCGAACAACTTGATGTGGACCGTCTCGACTATCTTCTTTCTACGCTAAAAACTCAGCGCGATAATCTGGTTCGACAAAAAGAGACAATTATAAATGCATTGAAGTTTACAATCAACATTCCTGTCAGTGAAGAAATCATGCTCTCTGATGATCTGGATGCATTACTTCAAAAATATGTTACTCTTAATCCGGATGAGGCCCTGGATTACAATAACAGACCTGACTATGTCACCATTCTGAAAGCAAGAGAACTCAACGCGGTTCAAGTAGAGCTCTATCAAAAAGACTGGTTGCCAACTGTTTCATTCTTTGCTTCGTACAATCCGAGTTTCCAGGGTAATAGTAAACTATTCTGGATCCCTTCGGCAGTGGCAGGATTAGCGATCAGTATGCCAATCTATGATGGAGGACTTTCAAAAGCCAAACAAGAACGTGCCATCATAGCCGCTACTCAGGTAGATGAACAAAAAAATATGTTGGTCAGAGCGTTCGATCTTGAAATCGAAAATGCACGTAACCAATATAAAAATGCCAGGCAAAAAGTTGATAATCAGGAACATGATCTTGCTCTTGCTCAGCGAATCTATGATACCACGCAGATTAAATTTAAATCGGGTGTTGGTTCAAGTTATGAAGTGACGCAGGCCCTCGCCGGTTTATTCCAGGCCCAGGGTGATCTCGTCAACGCCCGATTCGAACTTCTGAAAGCCGTAGTCTCCATCAACAAAGCATTAGGCAAAGCCTGATATAATTGAAATTGATTTACAGGATTCATTCCTGTGCTTATGAATTGCTCTGCCTTTTAATTGCCCCGCCTTTTAAGGCGGGGATGAAGAAAATAAAAAGAAACAACAAATGCAAAATAGAATGAAGACAATGAATCACATCATCGCCCTGTTCCTGCTTATAGCAGCAGTGTCATGTAAACCAAAGGTTAATGATGACCCCATGGCTAAACTTGCAGCCCTTAAAGAACAAAAAGCTGCAATTGAAGCACAGATCACTGCATTGCAGCAGGACCTTTTTGCAAAAGGTGTTATCGAAAAGAAACTTCCTACAGTGGCACTGACTGAATTGAAACTTACTTCGTTTGCTCATTATATTGATCTGCAGGGTAGAGTAGATGCAGATGAAAGTGTGGCAGCAACTTCTAAGATACCCGGTGCACTAAAGAAAATTTATGTAAAGAATGGCGATAATGTCCATCAGGGGCAACTGCTCGCTGAAATTGAAGATGCCGTCATCCTGAGCAGTCTTAATGAAATGAAAGGCCAGCTTCAGGTTGCTGAAGATTTGTACAACCGACAGAAATCACTTTGGGATCAGAATATTGGATCCGAAGTCCAGTTTATCCAGGCTAAAAACAATAAGGAATCTTTGGAGAGATCTATGGCTACACTAAAAGAAAACTGGTCGATGACCAAAATCTATGCCCCCACTTCAGGTACGGTGGATAACGTCATCCTTAACCAGGGTGAAGCGATATCACCGGGTGTTCCGCTTTGTATCATCCTTAACCTGACGAAACTAAAAATCAAAGGTGAGGTCACAGAAGCCTATGCATCTAAAGTCACAAAAGGTGACCAGGTGCAGGTTTATTTTCCAGACACACAAAAGGAAATTAATACCACTGTGAATTATGTGAGCAGGAGTATAAATCCGGTCAGCAGGACCTTCAGTGTGGAGAGCATTTTATTGAAAGGTGACTACAGGGCAAATCAAATCGCGGTCATGAAGATTGTTGATTATCAAAATCCTAAAGCCATCGTCATTCCTGTCAATCTTATACAATCTTCTCAGGAAGGCGACTTTGTATTGGTAGCTGAGAAAACTGGAGTTGATCAACAGGCTTTAATCAAGCGTGTGGTTGTGAAAGAAGGCCAGAATTATAATGGATACGTTGAAATCCTGAGTGGCCTGAAAGAAGGTGATCTCATCGTTTCAACAGGTTTTCAGGATATCAACAATGGAGAAACTGTTGTATTCTGATCACGGCTATATTATGAAACACACGTTTAGAAAATAATTATTCAATCAGCTTTTATAAGAAGCTTTATATATCAACATGAAAGAGTTTAAACCAACTTCCTGGGCCATTGATAACAGCACAAGTATCTTCATCATCACCGTGTTGATTACTCTTGCTGGTATCCTTTCATACCAGGCTATTCCTAAAGAGCAGTTTCCGGATGTAACCGTGCCACAAATATTTGTCACTACTATCTACCCGGGCGCTTCACCATCAGACATGGAGCAGCTGATCACTAAGCCACTTGAAAAACAATTGAAAGGACTCACAGGCGTGAAGAAGATCACTTCGTCATCTGTACAGGATTTTTCAAATATCATCGTCGAATTCAATACCAGTCTCAATGTGACGGAGTGCAAGCAAAAAGTGAAAGATGGCGTAGATAAAGCCAAGCGTGATCTGCCGACTGACCTGCTTGATGATCCTACAATCACAGAGTTTGATATAGCTGAGATACCGATCATGAACATCAATATCGCAGGTGATTTTGATCTGGACAGGTTAAAGGAATATGCAGATAAAGTGCAGGATAAAGTAGAAGAGCTACGAGAAATCACACGTGTCGATGAGATCGGCGCTCTTGAAAAGGAAGTACAGATCAATGTTGATAAATATAAATTAGCTTCTGCCAATCTTACATTCAGAGATATTGAAAATGCCCTGGCATACGAGAATGCTACAATCTCTGCGGGTAATGTAGATATCGGTGGCATGACCCGTTCAGTATCGATCCGGGGTGATTTTAAAAATATCGAACAGATCAACAATCTTGTGATCGCTTCGCAAAGTGGCGCCTTCCTGTATCTCAAAGATATCGCGGAAGTAAAGATGAGCCATGAGAAGCAAGAGAGCTTCAGCCGCCTTAATACCAGAAATGTAATCTCACTGAATGTCATCAAACGAACAGGTGAAAATCTGATAGAGGCATCAGATAAAATAAAAGTCATCGTTGATGACATGAAGAAGAATGATTTTCCTCAAAATCTTGAAGTGACCATTACAGGTGACCAGAGTCGGGCCACAAGAGTTACGCTCCATGATCTGATCAATACCATTGTGATCGGGTTTATCCTGGTGACGATCATCCTTATGTTTTTCATGGGATTGACTGATGCCTTATTTGTGGCGTTATCAGTTCCGCTCTCGATGTGTATTGCCTTTATGCTATTACCATCCATGGGATACACACTCAATATCATTGTATTGTTTGCGTTTCTTCTTGCTTTAGGTATTGTAGTAGATGATGCTATTGTAGTCATTGAAAATACGCACCGGATATATCATGACGAACCCAACCTAACAATCTCGCAGGCAGCGAAGAAGGCAACAGGCGAAGTTTTTCTTCCCGTTCTCTCAGGAACTGCGACAACACTTGCACCCTTTTTTCCTTTGGTTTTTTGGGGTGGAATTTTTGGGAAATTTATGCACTATCTGCCGGTGACGGTTATTATTACGTTGACAGCATCATTAGTAGTAGCTTATATTATTAATCCATTATTTGCCGTCTGGTTTATGGGTGATCCGGTAAGAGAAGGTCGCGTGATAAATCCTGCAAAGAGTAAAAGAAGACGCATTTTTGGGATTAGCTTACTTGTACTGACCATAGTTGGTTCGTATATGTCAGGCAATACAGGTATGGGCAATTTTATCATCGTTTGTATTTTATTTGGCGTGCTGTATAAATATGTATTGTCTAAAGTTGTCAAAAGATTTCAGACCAAAGGATGGCCATACATTCAGAGTAAATATGCAGGATTTCTAACCTGGGCATTGAGACATCCATGGTCAGTGTTAACAGGAATGGTCATTTTACTTTTTGCATCATGTGGCATTACATTAACCCGACAATCGAATATCGTCCTCTTTCCTAAAGCTGACCCGAATTTCATTTTTGTTTATCTGACAATGCCTGTAGGAACTGATGTCAATGTGACCGATTCACTGACAAGGATTATGGAAAAGAAAGTGATTGAGGTTTTGGGCCATGATAATCCTATTGTTGAATCTGTCATTTCAAATGTGGCTTTAGGTGCTTCAGAAGATCAGTTTGATCGGGCGGCAACTTCCAATAAAGGAAAAGTCGGTGTAGCATTTGTCGAATACAGCAAGCGCAATGGTGTACGATCTAAAGATTACATGGATAAGATCCGCAATGCTACCAAAGGTCTTATCGCCGGCGCTGAAATCGTAGTTGATCAGGAACAAGGAGGACCTCCTTCACCTAAACCGATTTCCATTGAGGTTCGAGGTGATGATTTTGCTAAACTTTATACAACATCAAGGATCGTCAAGCATTATCTTGATTCACTGGCCATACCTGGAGTGGAAGAATTGAGAAGTGATCTTATCGTCAGTAAACCTGAGATCAGCATTCAGATTGATCGTGACAGAGCCAATAGAGAAGGAATCAGTACGTTGCAAATCGGATCAGAATTCAGAACAGCTATTCTAGGACGAGAAGCTACGAAATACAGAGATGGTGAGGATGAAATTCCGGTTGTCATTCGTCTTCAGGAAGATCAGCGAGAGAATATTAATGCTGTTGAAAATCTTAACATCACATTCCGGGATATGAATTCCGGCAAGCTGAGATCTATCCCGATAACTGCATTGGCGGATGTGAAGTATTCAAACACATTCGGAGGAATAAGGAGGAAAGATCAGGAACGCCTTGTTACTATTTCTTCTAATATCACAGCAGAATTTCAGCCAAAACAAACTCAGGTTGTAAATGCTGTCAAAGCTGCAATTGCGCAATTACCACAGCAGGAAGGAGTTTTTGTAGGATTTGAAGGAGCTGATGCTGAAATGATTGATGCATTTAATTTCCTCGGCAGGTCACTGGTGATATCCATATTTATCATCCTCATTATTCTGGTCACGCAATTTAATTCTATCGGCAAGACATTGATCATCATGACTGAGGTTATATTCTCGATCATAGGTGTACTATTGGGACTTGCGATATTCAAAATGGATTTTGTAGTGATTATGATGGGTGTAGGTATTGTTGCATTGGCAGGTATCGTCGTACGAAATGGGATTCTGCTTGTTGAGTTTACTGATAAATTAAGAGCAGAAGGCCATGAAGTCGTAACCGCTATTATTGAAGCCGGACGAATCCGAATGACACCCGTGTTATTGACGGCTACAGCGGCTATCCTTGGTCTGATCCCACTTGCTGTTGGTTTTAATATCGATTTTGCCAGCCTGCTTACACATGGCGATCCGAAGATTTATTTTGGTGGTGACTCAGTAGCTTTCTGGGGTCCTCTTTCATGGTCGATCATCTTCGGACTCAGTTTCGCAACCTTCATTACCCTCATCATTCTTCCTGCGATGTATTTGGCCGGATGGAAAACGAAAAAATGGTGGAGTGAGAAAATGTAAACTATAATGGACAGTAAACCATAAGTGTTGAAAAGTATAAAAAGGAAAAGGACAACATCAATTGTTGTCCTTTTCCTTTTTACATCACGCATCCAGGGCTCACCATAAAATTCACTACTCACAACTGACAACTCACAACTCACAACTCACAACTTCTGTATACATTTGCGCCTTCATAATTTCAGGACAATAAAAAACCCGTCAGTATGCCTTTCTCAGTTGCTATTTCAACGTTCAGGACGCCATTTAAGAAGCATTATTGGCTTTGGTTGTTTATTGCAGTATTCCTCCTGGTTTGGTCAAATTCATTTCTGGGCACCACAGATATGTCCAACTGGCTATTAGAAAACACACTGGTCTTCCTTTTTTTAGGTTTTCTGATATGGGCACAAAGACGATTTGAGTTTAGTGATTTAAGCTTACTCCTGATCTGCATTTATTTATGTCTTCATGTCTATGGAGCAAAATATACTTATGCAGAAAATCCTTTTGGATATTGGCTGAAGGATTATTTCCATTGGTCACGAAATCATTATGACCGGATCGTTCACTTCAGCTTCGGTTTTTTATTAGCTTACCCGATGCGCGAGATGTTTTTGAAATGGCTAAAATTTCCACGATGGGTCTCCTGGTCATTACCTGTCGAAATCACTCTTTCTGTCAGCAGTTTATATGAATTGGTTGAATGGGCTGTAGCCGATATCTTTTTTCCTTCGCAGGGTGATGCCTATCTCGGATTACAGGGAGATATCTGGGATGCACAGAAAGATATCTTCATGGCTGTGCTTGGCGCTTTAGTAGCCACTACGATTGTAACCACAATTAAGAGATTAGGCAATATTTATTCTGCAGAAGAATTAGAAGCCAGAAAGGAACCATTAATCACAAGTCGAAAATAGATAATCATATGAAATCAAATTATTTGTTCAGCGCAATAGGAATAATCTTGTTTTTATCATCCTGTAAAAGCGCTGTAGCTCCGGTTCAGACAAAATCATCATGTGTGCCGGAAGGAAAATATCTGAACTACACAGTTTTGGAGCATTGTCCTGATATACTTCCGGGTGAAGTTCCCAGTTATGTTTTAGAAATTGAATTCAAGCACAAAGACACCATTGATATGTATAATGGTTTTGAACGATTTAGAGTACCCTATACCGGCCCATCGGATAGCTGCACGTATACCATGAAAAATGCAACCGCAGAAGGCGATATGAAATTCAGGTTACAAGGCGATACGATTATTGAGCTTTTTGATTCAGCCTGGACTCAATTAAAAACATCTACAATTTTCAGAAGGATTGATGACAGCAAGCCTTGGGGATTTGCCCATTACCTGAATGAATGTGTTCTTGTAGGTACATGGAACCTGATCAAAGAAGGCGCAGGTAAAGATCATAAGGTTATTTTTCTCCGCAATGGCCAGGTAGATGGAATGAAACCATACCTTTCGTATGAGATCTGTTATGCAGGTGATTGCCTTGAAGAAACTGAACCGTTTTCCAACACAATTGATTTTTTAGATGACCATAATAACTATACTACATTCTCCTTTAAAATAACACCTGGTCGAAGAACTATAAAATTTTATTCCATCGGGCCTCCTGTTAAGGACCAGAAAGGTGGACGAAAAATCGGTGCCCAGGCTTTTGAACTTCAGCAATAGAATAGTATCACCTGGCAATCAGAAAATGATTAGCGACATAATCATCTTCGTTATTGGACAGGATCATCATATATACACCCGGATCTATGCCATTGACCAGATGCATAATGATATTATAACCTTCAAGAAGTGGTTCTTCAAAGTTGAAAACAACTTTGCCGGACATATCAACTATTTTGAATTGCCCTGTTTCCTCTTTAGGCCAATATAGTTCCATCGCGAAACAAACATTGTTCTGGATGGGCATAGGGGAAATAGTCATTTTATGATCAGGAACATCTTTCACTTTTACATATAAAATCGAAGACAGGATTTCTTCGCCATCAAAGTTCACTTCGCGTACACGATAATAAAGGAGTGTGTTTTTCTGCGGTGTCTCATCAAGGAAATTGTAGTAGCCCGGTGATGCACCAAGATTTTGCGAACTGACTTCACCTATGACATCATAATGTTGACCATCAATGCTTCTTTCAATCTCATGTTTATTACTGTTAAACTCATCCAGTGCTATCCAATGCAGATCAACTTGCTTAGAAGTGTTAACTGTCCCTGAAAGAGTCAGTAAACTTATCGGAAGAGTAGGGGCACCATTTAGAAAATCTGTAGCAAAAGTTAACTGACCGCCTCCGCCATTACTACCGTCAAAATTGGTTGATTGACCTGCACCGGCTAATGGAATAAAATCTAATACCAGTGGCGCCCCTGGATCCATATCGCGCCAGATACCTTTAGCAACAGCCACAGTTCCTCTTCCGACATCAGTGCTTCCACCGTATTGAATAAAATCTTCCATTGACGCAGGATTTGGAAAATTTGAATCAATATAAATTCCAAAATCTGACAGAGAATTGTCAAGGTTATACGTGATAATGCGCAATTTCGTGTGCATACCCGGTGTCATATTGAGACTGCCTTGTAGTATTTCTATATCTGTTGCACTGCCAAGTTGTCTGTAATTGAACCGTGCGCACATCCACCAGGTTGAAATATTTATCGTGCCTGCTGTTGTATTGACAAGTTCGAATTTGTCGCTGCCCATCGGCTGGTTATAAAAGACTTCCTGGATAACAATATTCTGAGCGGAAATGGATATCCGATAGAATATGATGATGATGGTTAGTAATCTTTTCATATTAATGAATTGAAAAATATTAGTCCAGGAAGACATTTCCCGAAGTATAGATACAGAAAATTTAGTCAATCAAGGGCCGGTGAGGGTCGGATTATGACGGATTGGGCATCTTAATTTACCGTTTTAAAGCTTGATAATGATATACTTACAAATTAAAGGTTGTTCACATCAAAAAGGATTTCGTCGAAATCCTTTTTGAGATACTTAGTTTCAGTCTATACGATATGTTAACTACTCCGGACATGGGGTGGAGATGCTTACCTTCGAGGTCTGACAATGATGCATTACACCATTTCTTTTTCTATACTTATTGCCTGCTCATTTTGGGTGAGCATACCCAATGCGTATAGCCAGTGTCCTCAATTCCCGATGTCTTCGATCACCGGTGCAGCCGGAACAATATGCGAAGGTGCTTCTGTGACGCTGCACACTACAGCTTCGGGAGTCGCACCCGGTAGTTTCGTTGAATGGTATATAGGTCCTAATTCATCATACAATCCATATGCTGGTCAGGGTGTACACATCGGTGAGGTTCCGATTGAGATCACATGCAATAATTCACCGGCCGTCCTTTACATTATGGTCAATCCGGATAATGTACAGGCTGGAGGGCCGGGAGATGAATGTGATGAGTTCATGGTCTTATGGACAGGTTCTGGTGGTTTCAATACATCAGATATTTTAGTCACAAATCTTAGCAATGGTGCCGCTATGTGGGACAATTTTGTCACCGGCAATGCAGCTACGTTTAGTTGTGGCACTGCCTTACCTCCCGGTCCTGTTCCTCCTAATGCTATCCTGATCATTCAATCGCATACCACTAACAATATAAACGTTGATATCAGTACTCTTTGCGCATCCGGTCTTCCAGTCTATATCATAGCCTATGGTGGAACTGTAAGTTGTGCGGGTGGTTATTTTGACAATGATTCACCATGCGCTTCATGTCCCGTCATGATCAGCATCGGAGGTACATGTCCTGCTAACATTAATCTCAATTATGCTCCGCCAGCCGTATCCACGAGTGGCTGGGGTTGGTCCAATATGGGCTCAGGTGTTTTTGCTGATGTCGTTCCTCCTGTCAATATTCCTGCTTATGTGCCGGATGAAATCATTGTTGATGATTTTGTCTGGACAGTACCCAGTGATTTTTGTGAGACGATGGCGGGTGGTAATTGGTTTATCACAGGTATTCTTGAACCACCTCCGGCAGGCGCATGTCCCGATATTTTCACACAGTATTTTCTTGTAGATATAAGCTGCCCTGAATTGGATATCAGCGGTGGCGGCGATGTTTGTTTAGGCAATTGCCCTGGCAATCCTACCGAAATAACATTTGATATCATAGGAAATGATGTGCCTTATACGGCAAATATTATAGTGTCTATTTCCGGATTCCCACAGTTCCCGATCAATAATCTGCAGATATCGGACGGTCAGAAAATATTTGTCTGCATGGGTGGTTTTTTCCCTTCTTTCGATCCAAATACAGGAATACTTCAGGTTCCTGTTTTAGCTGTTGGTGTCACCGCAACCGTCACTGTCGTTTCCCTTACAAGTGCAGCAGGTTGTCCCGTCACAGTTAACCCCAATTTTGTGACACTCAATTTCATTGATGCTCCAACTTCTGATGCAGGCGGTGATGTCATCGTTTGTGCCGGAGAAGATGCAATGCTGAATGGAAGTATCGGAGGTTCTGCATCTGATGTATTATGGTCCACAGGTGGAGATGGTACTTTTTCAGATCCAACTAATATAAACACGATCTATACACCCGGGCCGCAGGATATACTTGATGGAAGTGTTGTATTGACATTGTCATCCATGGATCCTAATGGATCGTGCACACCTGCTACATCCACTATGACGGTTTCAATTACACCTGCCATTAATATTGACCTTGGTGCAGCACAAACCGTGTGTGACAATGATGTAGTGAACCTCACAGCGATGATGACTGGAGGTACTGTCAACGGTGAATGGCTATCAAGTGGTGATGGCACATTTGATGATCCTAATAATGTCATGACGTTTTATACACCCGGCCCAAATGATTTTAGCTTAGGATTCGTCACCATTACATTTGATGTCACAGATCCAAATGCATGTATTGGCGTCAACAATCCACTCAACGTTGTATTTGTCCATGCAGCTCAGGTTTCGCTCCCACAAAATCTTGAAGTATGTGAAGACGAAGTAGCGAATATTCAAATCAATATTACAGGTGCATTTACAAATGTCAATTGGTCAGTCATCGGAGATGGACAGTTGGATATTATCAATCAGACTCAGGTCAATTACACTCCCGGCCCAGGAGATATCATCTTAGGATCGGCAATTGTTTCTGTAACTGTAGGGAGTCCCTTTATGGAATGTGGCATCACGACATATAATATTCCGGTCATGATCATTACTTGTAATTGTCCTCCATTTGAAATATCTCCACCTGGTTTTCCTTTATGCGCAGTAAGTGATCAATTAGATCTCTCTACTTTATTTGTTGTTGGTGATGTCGGTGCATGGAGTATCACAAATACACCACCCGGTGTAGATCCTGCAACATTATCTGGCAATATTTTCACAACAAACTCATCTGATCCGGGGATATATACCGTCACTTATACTTTGGACAATCCCACAGCAGGATGTCCTTTTACATCAAGCGAGATGGTTCAGGTCGTAAGTGTCGCCAATCCTGACGCAGGACCTGATTTTTTTAATTGTGGACCTGGTGTTGTTGCACTTATCGGAATGCCCGCTCCGACACCACCTATTTCCATTCTTTGGTCTTCAACCGGAGATGGAACATTTTCAAATGCGCTTTCCCAGGCGACAATTTATACACCCGGTTCACTTGATTCTATTTCGCCGGTTATTTCCATAGTATACAATGTCATTGATCCCATTTGTGGCAATCAGTCGGATACAATGGAAGTTCATTTTAATCAGATACCATTTGCTTTGTTCGCTAATGACACATTTGATATTTGTAATGAAACTGATAAAGGTTCCATCATCAATTTTCCATCATTGATCTCAGGAGGTGATGTCAATGGTATTTGGTCAAATTCAGGTGGAGCGCCTGTCAATTTTTCTAATCCATCAGCAGTTGATTTTAATGGGATACCAGTTGGTTTTTACACTTTTTCATATCAGACTAATTCTGCTGTTGCCCCTTGTCAGAATGTTTCATATATAATTGTGATTTCTGTCAAGGCTTGTCTTTGTCCTAGCATCAGTGTGCAGCCTCTGCCCGGTGGGATATGCAACAGCCAACAGATTCTTGCACTCAATGCGTTTGTGATGGCTGGAGCTCCCGGTACCTGGACCATTTTGAGTGCGCCTCCGGGTTCAAATCCGGCTACTGTTATAGGTTCTGATATGCAAATACAAGGTGCTGATCCGGGATTATATTCACTTCGTTTCACCTTCGATTCAGCTCCCATAGTAGCTTGTCCGGATAGTGCTGAGATACAAGTGCTGATACAGGATGCACCGTCGATTTCAATTTCAAATGATACCTCGATATGTGGTATCGCTGATATTCCCTTGCATGCTATGGTAGGTGGTTCGGCTACAAATGCCATCTGGTTCTCATCCGGTTCTGGCACATTTGACAAAACTCTAGATCTCAATCCGACTTATTCTCCATCTGCTGCAGATTTTTTTTCAGGACAGGTCCAACTCATTGCAAAGACATCGGATACGCTTGGATTTTGTCAGGATGCATTGGACACGATGTATGTCAATTTGACTACTCCGCCATTTGTCACCTTGAGTTCAATGATGGATACGATTTGTAACCAATCAGATAGTGGTTCGGTTATCAATTTATTGTCCTTTATCACTGCGGGTGATGTATCAGGCATTTGGACAGATGTTGATGGAGCACTTGTTGATCTTTCTGACCCCACCAATATTGATTTCGACGGAGTGCCTTCAGGAATGTACCACTTCAATTATACAACGCAAAGTGCCATTCCCCCATGTAATAATGTCATGGTTTCATTTCAAGTGCTTGTTGAGGATTGTGCATGTCCTCTTTTAGAAATAAGTGATATCAATAACACCGTTTGCATTCCGACATCGATTGATCTTAATGCACTGATCGTCAATGCTGCACCTGGCAATTGGTCTTTCATCAGCGGTCCCCAGGGAGGTACGTGGCCCATTATTTCAGGAAACGTCGTTATAACCGACAATGCTGATGATGGACAATATGTATTGCAATATCTTTTGACTGATTCTGTGCCGGGATGTCCTGCTTCAAAATTTGTTTCATTCCTACTTGAATCGAGTCCGGTTGTATCATCGACTTCAGTTGATTGTGATGCGGATCTTTTACATTTTTCTGTTTTGGTCAATACGAATGCATCTGCATTGGTATCTGATTTTGGCAATGTGGCACTTTCAGGCCCAGGAGTATACACCATACAATCCATTCCTGCAGGGCAAAATATCGTACTGCAATTGTCTTCGGCTTCAGGTGATTGCGTGTCTACGTTTCCTTTATCTGCTCCCGATTGCAATTGCACCTTGATGATTGAAAATATAGCGGATACTTTATTTTTATGCAAAGGAGATACATTCACACTCATTCCGATTGTCACAGGTGCTACTGGTCTTCCTTTCAATACATGGATCGGTCCGCATGGGTCTGTTCAAAAACCTTCTTTTAAAATATTCGAAGACGGTACTTTTATCTGGGCTGTGAAAGACTCACTTTGCGAACGACGAGACACCTTCAATGTTAAAGTTTACGATTCGGTTTTACTGGATGCTTCATTTCTTCCTCCGTTTTGTCCGGGTGGAAATGATGGTATGATTGTTATCAACAATATTATTCAGGGTTCGGAACCTTATTCAGTGCAGTTGGATAATGGGCAGCCATTTTTGTTAAGTGCATTTCCGGACACAATTAAATTAGTCTCATCAGGGAGCCACATGTTGAGCATTACAGATTTATTGGGATGTGAATCACAATTCATGATTACTATCCCTAATCCCTCAGATAGAGAGCTCAGCTTAGGTCCTGATATTGTCATTACAAAAGGAGATAGTGTTTTGATCAATCCGGAATTGACAAATATTTTGGTTCAGAATTTTATGTGGAATGCTGATTCCTTTAATTTAAATCTGCAGCCCAAATGGATTACACCGGAAGCTACCACAACTTTATCGCTGACAGTCACCGATAGTTCCGGTTGTATCTTTCAGGATGATGTTTTAATTAATGTTACAACAATTCAAAATTTTTATATCCCCACTGTATTCTC
Source organism: Saprospiraceae bacterium (assembly GCA_049289835.1). Taxonomy (GTDB): domain Bacteria; phylum Bacteroidota; class Bacteroidia; order Chitinophagales; family Saprospiraceae; genus Opimibacter. The sequence continues at coordinate 22,479 of JBATMM010000611.1, forward strand.
CCCGAATGATGATGGTATCAACGATGTGCTTATCGTAGAGACTTCTGCAAATCCAATTGACATTCGCTCTCTCGAAATATTTGATCGTTGGGGTAACCTGGTTTATTTGCAAAATGGATCTCCTCCTTTCAGTTG
>JBATMM010000612.1:0-4038 GCA_049289835.1 Saprospiraceae bacterium
TACCGGGACATTCATTATAATAACGATTTGCCGATTCACGGCCCTGAAAATAAACATCGGGATTTTGTGCAGTGCCCCGTATGAATGGTTTATCCGGATTTAAAGCTCTGTTGCGATGAGCATACACCAGTTGATCATCGATCATGGCTTTGATCGTGTCATCCTGAATCAGATTAAGTTTATTGACTTCATGCGAGGTGCGGAAACCATCAAAAAAATGAATAAACGGAATTCTGGATTTCAGTGTTGCTGCCTGCGCTATCAATGCCATATCATGCGCTTCCTGCACACTGGCTGAAGCCAGCATCGCGAATCCGGTAGTACGTGCGGCCATCACATCCTGATGATCTCCGAAAATGGAAAGCGCCTGTGATGCAAGTGATCGGGCAGCTACATGAAAAACAGTTGATGTCAGTTCGCCCGCTATCTTATACATGTTGGGTAGCATGAGCATGAGGCCTTGCGATGCCGTGAAGGTTGTCGTCAATGCGCCGGTTTGCAATGCGCCATGTACAGTACCTGCAGCACCACCTTCACTTTGCATTTCAATGATATCCGGAATATTTCCCCAGATATTTTTCATTCCTTTTGATGACCACTCATCAGCAAGTTCTGCCATCGTGGATGATGGAGTGATGGGAAATATCGCACATACTTCATTGACTCTGTATGCAATGTAGGCCGTGGCTTCATTTCCATCCAGTGTCGCTGCTTTACTGTTTTTGTTCATAATTCTTTTGCGCTTTATTGACGCGTTTTACATTTCAGTATTTGATAAGAGAGGTTCTGCATTCATTTCTATCGCGTGACATGGACATTGTTCGAAGCAAACCGCACATCCTGTACAGAGATTGTAATTGAACTGATATCTATTTCCCGGACCCAGTTTAATGATCGCTCCTTCAGGACATGCACCGAAACAACCATCGCATTCAAAACAATTGCCGCAAGAGAAACATCTCCCGGCTTCATACCGCGCTTCTGTTTCTGTCAGTCCACTCACGATTTCTGTAAAATCCTTTGTCGCTTCTTCGAGAAGCAAATGCGCTTGTTGTTGTAAAGGAGCATGTGTCCTGTACCACACATTCAGATGTTCAAAACCAATGATCGGATGTTTAAGCTCAGGGGTATAAGGTTGAGATCGTAAAAAGCCATCGATATATCTTGCTGCTTTCTTGCCATGACCTACTGCGATAGTGACGCTGCGTTCACCGGGCACCATATCGCCACCTGCAAAAATTCCTTTGCTTCCGGTCATCATATCAGGGCCTACAATGACTGTTCCGTCTTCTTTGAAAGAAATGCCTTCAACATTTTTCAAAAAACCTGTATCTGTGTCCTGCCCAAGGGCAAGTATAAGCGAATCGGCTTCGAGAGTTTCAAATTCACCTGTGGGAACAGGTTTGCCATCAACTATATTCATGACTTCAACGGTGAAAGCATTTTGATCAATGCTTTTGATGGTGCGCAGCCAGTGAATCTTTACACCTTCGCCCATGGCTTCATCCGCTTCAAAATCATGAGCAGGCATATGTTCACGGTCGCGGCGATAGATGATGAATGCTTCACTTGCTCCAAGACGCCTGGCTACGCGTGCTGCATCCATAGCGGTATTGCCACCTCCGTAGACGACGACACGTCTGCCTAATTTTGGTGGATTTCCCAGTTCGACTTCGCGAATGAAACTTACGGCATCAAGTATCTGACCGGCATCGCGTGCAGGGATATCAACTTTCTTTCCGATGTGTGCTCCGACTGCGATAAAGACTGCATCAAAATTTCCGGCAGCTTTTTCTGCCGCGATATCTTCAACTTTATAATTGAGACGGATTTTTACACCTGTATTTTCTATCCGTTTGATTTCGGCCATCAGAATATTCCGTGGCAATCGATATGCGGGAATACCAAAATGCATCATACCCCCTGGCAATGGTCCTGCTTCAAAAATTTCAACGCTGTGGCCTGCCCGTTGCAGATGGTATGCTGCTGACAAACCACTTGGTCCGGCGCCCACGACTAAAATTCTTTTCCCGGTAGGTGTTGCATTGAACTCTATTTCCCAATTTTCTTTCAACGCCAAGTCACCCAAAAATCTTTCGACGGCATGAATGCTCACCGGATGATCGACAAAACTGCGGTTGCATTGATCTTCACACGGATGGTAGCAAACCCGTCCGTGAATAGCCGGCATCGGATTTTCTTCTACTAATTTTTGCCAGGCCTCTTTGTGATGACCTCCTTGCGCGAGGCCAAGCCAGTCCTGGATATTTTCACCTGCAGGGCATGCATGGTTACATGGAGGGAGGAAATCAGTATACACTGGTCGTTGGGTTCTCTTATGCCCCGTCCCTTCGGCATGCGACCCCAGATCGGGATGTGTAGTTAAATCTTTATGCTGTTGGATCATGATTATTTTTTAAGCATGACAAGTCAGGGTTAGTCATGAATGCTAAAGTTGATTTTAAGGCTTGCAAGCCGTAAAGGGTGTATAGTGTCTTCAATAACCCGGAGTTTCTGACATGACAATAGACCGGGCATGTTGTGCGACTTTGATACAGGCATCGACCTGGTCGGGTTCGAGACAGTAATCGCGGTCATGAGTTTGGTTTTTGCAATGTATTGGCGCGAGGTCGATCGAGTCGAATCGGGCATCGACACATTTGCATTGTTCCAGCAGACTGGATATGGATACAGGATGTTCGATCTCTATTTCTCTTCGAAGCAGAAATCCTGCGAGGAAATTAGAAAGCGATTGTCTTGAATTGGCACAGATCAGATGGGTGACAACATCTTCTTCTGATCGTTCCTTTTCGTGTTCCGCTGCGGTGAGGAGTTCTTCGGCTATCGAAAACAGTGTATCTGAATGATGTTTGGTCATGATCTAGGATTTTAATGAGCTTAATTCCCTGACTGAAGGCTTATGCCATTTCACATTTAAAGTTCTCTTTCCCTTCATCTTATTTCTATGAGGCAGGTCATCGGATGGAATGATTCAGGTCACGAGCATAGAGTATAGGGCATAGAGCATAGGGCATAGAGCGAAGAGCAGAGAGTGAAGAGCAGAGAGCAGGGGGCAGGGAGCAGGGAAAATTCGCGTTTCACAAGGCAGGATTATGATTAATAGTTAAGAAATGAATAGCAGAGAGTGAAGAACAGGGAGCAGGGAGCAGGGGAAATTCACATTTAATAAAGAATGTTTATGATTGATAATTGAGATTTGAATAAGAAAAGCTAACTCATTGGAAATTGATGGTAAAAAGGACAGATATAAAAAATGTTTATATTGCCAAACAAAACCAACAATTATGAACCAACTAAAACTATTTCTGGTACTGATCGTACCCACCATTTTCCTGTTTCAATCCTGCACACAGGGACCTGCATCCGGAAAATCCGCTGAGATGAACATGGATTCAGTCAAAGCAAAAATCGTTGCTCTTGAAACCGCTTATGCTGCCGGTAGCAATTCTAAAAATGTGGATGCCGTGGCTGCGTATTATGCTGCGGATGCACAAAGTATGGCCACTAATGAGCCAACCCGTGTCGGTATGGATGCCATCAAAGCAGGTATCAAAAGAGAAATGGATGCTGACACATTGGGTCATACCGTAGCTTTCGAAACTACAGGCGTATGGGCTGATGGAAAATATGCAACAGAAACCGGTAAGATTATCAATAAGGATAAGGACGGTAAAGTTGTGCACACCGGTAAGTATATGACCTTATTTGAATTGCGCGATGGTAAGTACATAGCTATCCGCGATATGTGGAATGATGATACCAAGCCTGAAGCTGCAAAACCAGCAGATGTCAAGCCGATGGATCCTAAAGATGTAAAGAAGAAATAATTAATCTTCGGGTAACTCACCCCCTTCCCCTCTCTTATTAGAGTTTACATTAGTAGAAACAGAATTCGCGAGAGAGAGGGGTGATAAGATTTCTTACAGATATTCTATCGCCCCTCTCTCCCGGAGATATTATTTCACATCTAACTAATACTTTAATAAGAAGAGGGGAAGGGGGTGAGTTTCCCGAAAG
>JBATMM010000613.1:0-7953 GCA_049289835.1 Saprospiraceae bacterium
CGTCTGCATTAGATGGTGAACACATCACTTATATCATGGCACAGGGCGGTACCGAGGGTGGAATTTATCTTGGTACATTCCGTACGATTTGGTATCGGGACAATACAATAGCTGACTGGACGCCATATAATGACGGATTGCCTGTTCAGATTTCAACATGCATTCTTCGTCCATTTTATCGAGATGGGAAGATCAGATTAGGCGCCTATGGAAAGGGTATATGGGAAGCCCCTTTCGCAGTTCCTTCAAAGCCGGTAGCGCAACCAATGGTCAATAAAAGATTGAGTTCATGTCCCGGCGACACCATTGAATTTGATGATTATTCGATGCTCTCTCATGCAGGAGCTACATGGCAGTGGCAATTTCCGGGTGGAGAACCTTTAACTTCCAATCTGCGAAATCCTAAAGTCATCTACCATCAATCAGGCAAATACGATGTGACCCTCACCGTTACAAATCCAAATGGCACATCAACAAAGACAGTCCCCGAGATGATCGAAATACAGTCTCCGGAAATAAATGAGCTTCCTCCGTTAATTGATTTTTCAACCACAGATAATTTCACTATTGTCAATCCGGATGATACGATCACATGGGAACCTGTGCTATTAACAAGCTGTGATCCGGATGGGAATACTGCATACTATGTTCATAATTATGTATACAGTGGTTATGGTCAGGATGAATTAGTGTTACCAGTAAATCTGGATTTGACTCAGATACAACATCCCACATTGAATTTCAGTGTAGCATATGCACCTTATTTTGATGGGAATTATTTTATTGATTCATTGCTTGTCAAACTGACAAACAATTGTGGAAAATCCTACCACATTATTTTCAGAAGCGGTGGTGCAGATTTAAGTACGACTACTTCTGGTATTGGCACAGATAGTCTTTATGAGTATGAAGAGTTTACACCGCAGAGTTGTGAAGAATGGAGACAGATTTCACTCGATCTGAGTGAATATGCAGGGCAATATGTGACCATTTCTTTTCTGAATAAATCAGGATATGGTAATAATATGTATCTGGATAATATTCTATTGGAAAGCGCACCTGTTGCAACTGAAAATCCTGAAAAATCAATAACGATTCAATTGCTACCCAATCCAACTGATGGAAATGTCATACTTACAGGACAGAAAGTGCTCGGCGGATCATTAACGTTAAATATCTTTTCAGCAACTGGTAAAATTGCTTTCAATAAAGAAATCAATGCAAGCGAAGAACATTGGAAAGAAAATCTGTCATTAACACATCTTGTTCCAGGTGTTTATATTATAAAAGTGACTTCAGATAATGGAAGTGTATGGACTCAAAAGCTAATCAAACTATAGATTTATGACACTTCATCCCATTTGAGATCTGCAAATCTGTGTTTGTCTAAGCTTCATTTCTCCTTAAACGCGAGAACATCGCATAGCCTAATTGCATAAATTTCCTTACTCAAATATTCCGCTCCTACGGAGCTCAAAATTTTATTCATTTCTAATCCTACAGATATTTCGCTCCTACGGAGCTATTGTTGTTTTCAGATTAACATTTATCTAAATTTAATTGAAGCGTAAATCCAAAGCTCCGTAGGAGCGAAATGTCTGTAACAAACAACACCTGAAAATCCTTCTTCAGCTCCGTAGGAGCGAAATATCTGTAACAACAAACATCTTAGTCCCTCTTTAGCTCCGTAGGAGTGAAATATTCACCCACATCATTGAGGGGAATACTGGAAATCATGAATCTGGATATTTAGGTAACTATACTCTTCTTCCTCATCACCGCCACATAATAAATCGGTATCCCTATCAATGTGATGATCAACCCCGGCCACGTAAACTGGGGTTTATAAATGATCAGCAGAATACAAAACGCTATCCCCATCATAATATAAATAGCCGGAAGCACGGGATATCCAAATGCTTTATACGGCCTCTCCACTTCAGGTCTCTTTTTCCGGAGAATAAATATCCCCACAATTGTCAATACATAAAAAATAACAACCACGAAGGAAATCATATCCAGCAATTGTCCATACCTCCCGCTGATACTCCACAGACAGGCGATTATTCCCTGCACCCATAGGGACCAGGCTGGCACAGCAAAACGACTCAGTTCGCCGGCTGGTTTAAAAAACAATCCATCGTTTGCCATCGTATAATAAACTCTTGCACCTGCGAGTATCAAACCATTGTTGCATCCAAATGTTGAAATCATAATCATAAGTGCAATAATGATTGTGCCCACATTTCCAAATATGACATGCGATGCCGTAACCGCCACTCTGTCTTTCTCTGCTCCTGCAATAGCATCCATAGGGAGCACAGCAGTGTACATGAAATTTGTAGAAACATAAATGATAGTCACGATCAATGTCCCGAGAAAAAGAGCCAAGCCTATATTCCGATGAGGATTCTTTATCTCCCCTGCGATAAATGTCACATTATTCCACGCATCACTACTGAATATCGAACCGACCATAGCAGCAGCAATCGCTCCAAGCGCGGCAGCAAGTGCATAATTTTCAGTACTACCCAAAGCATGAAGATTCCATGCATCCGACCAATTAGCCTTCCACACATCACCTTTGAACATAATGAATCCGAACACGATGAGGCCGAACAAACTCGCCAGTTTGGTGACTGTGAATGATGTCTGAATAATCTTACCACTTCTTATGCCTCTTGTATTGATGAAGGTCAGAAATAGTATAAGCACGATAGCCACCAACTGAGCGGGTGATATTTTAAGAAATCCCAAATCAAGTGCGACTAAATCTTCACTCACCGATGGAACCAGATAAGCAAGAAATTTTGCAAATGCTACACCTACTGCAGCAATAGTCGCAGTCTGAATGATCGCGAAAAAACTCCATCCATACAAGAAGGCGATCAGAGGATTGAAGGCCTCTTTGAGATATACATATTGGCCTCCTGCCTTTGGATACATGCCACTCAACTCACCATAACTGACAGCAGCCGTGATGGTCATGAATCCTGTGATCAGCCATGCAATAATCAACCAGCCCGCACTCCCGACATTGCGTGTCATGTCTGCACTCACGATGAAGATCCCGGAGCCGATCATAGAACCGGCCACGATCATTGTTGCATCCATCAGGGTGAGTGATCGTTTAAACGTAGTTTCGAGTTCAGACATAGAGGTGATTTTGAATCAAGATAGAAAAATTATCAAACCCGGTTGAAGTGATATTCCATTGAATACGGTTGACATAGATTTATGTCAGGATATTCCAAAATGGGATAAAATTCGTTTTTGCCAACAGATATTAATTCGATCCCTTCAGGATCGCAAATATATTACAACCCTTATTCCCCGGGTTGCAACCCGGGGCTAATAACGTTTGATCCTTTCAGGATCACGAGAATTTCAATTGATAGTCCTGGCCTTAAACATTTTTTGAATCATTCTCAATCATAAACCAAGCAAATAAACATCCAAGACTCTTTGGCTATTTGATTCTTCATCAATCATAAACCAAACAAATAAACATCCAAGACTCTTTGGCTATTTGATTCTTCATCATTCATAAACCAAGCAAATAAACATCCAAGACTCTATGGCTATTTGATTCTTCCTCAATCATAATCCATGTGAATAAACAACCAAGCCTGAAGGGCTTGAATGTTATTAGCCCCGGGTTGCAACCCGGGGGAAAAAGATGCAAAAGATTTTCCGACCCAGGATGGGTCGAATAAAAAATCTTCCTCCTCTATTAATATCAATGATTTTGAAAATCAGAAAATCTTCCTCTTCACCGCATACCAAATGTTATAAACGATAAGTAAAGGGATTTGTAAGATCGACACCAGCGAATACAAACCCCCAAATATCAAAAACACCCCAAGGCTAAATAAGTCCTTTGCACTTACTTTCGATTCTATGGGTGCCTTGTCTAACCCAATGTTTTGTCGAATTTCGATGATGGACATCTTCATCACTTTTTCTACCTGAAATGTATCATGGTATAAATTTGACGACCTGCGACCTCTTGCATAGGCCTGAATAATTTTTCGAGGATTGATCAAACATCCCAACACTACTCCACTTGTATCAATGATAAATGCAGCCCAATATTTACCGCAACCCGATGCTATCTCCCATGCACTGATTTCACATTCTCCTAAAAATGTAGCAGCGGAATAACCCGTCGCCAGGTGATGGATGTCATGCCACAGAACAGCTTTACGGCGTGCGTCATAATTGGGCATGTAAAAATGAAAACTCTTATTGACTTCAATACGTACGACAGGGCTGCTCAATCCGCCATCATCTCCCAGTTTATTCTTCTCATAAAAAAGAGGTAATAAATCCGCCGGCGTCATATTATCCGTCTCAGCCTGATTGAGTTGTTGCATTCAGTTTTGTTTTCAATATCATAAAATAGAAAATAACGCCCACAGTGACAACAGCAATGGTCATAAAAGCAGTCTTCGCCCCAAATGAATACCAAAGGACGCCGGTAAGCGTGCTTGCAATGATGGCGCATATACTTTGAAAGCCTGATAAAAAACCAATGGCTGTAGCGGTATCATTCTTGTCTGTAATATTACTTATCCAGGCTTTACCAATTCCTTCTGTACATGCCGCATACAATCCATATAAAAAGAAAAGGATGAAATATGTCTTATACCCAAACTCAAAGGCCATCCCGAAATATACTGCAGTAAAAAGACCCAATCCGATCATGAAGGTCATTTTCATGCCTATACGATCAGCTATATTCCCAAACGGAAATGCACTTAAAGCAAAAATGAGATTGTAAAAAATATATACGCCGATCACCTGCGGATCACTGAATCCGGCTTGTTTCACCTTTAACAATAAAAAGACATCCGAACTATTGAAGAGTGCAAAAAACAATATTCCAATGACAACTTTTCGATAGAGAGGAGGACTACTTTTCCAATAGCCAAGAAATGAAAAAAAGGAGAGATGTTTCTTTTCACTAGGAGATGTTTTCTTTTTATCCTTTAACAGGAATGCTGCCATAAGCGCACAAACACCCGGAATGAAAGCAAGTAAAAACAGTCGTTTGTATTGCTCCGGAAAAAAATGAAGATAAAGTAATGCACTCAAAGGCCCCAAAACTCCACCTACAGTATCCATCGAACGATGAAAACCAAATATTCTTCCTTTGGTCTCCGGCGTGGACTCATCTGACAATAATGCATCTCTTGCCCCGGTTCGTATCCCTTTCCCGAAACGATCAATCGTCCGTACAAAAAACACCCAGACCGGAAATACAAATATAGCCAGTAGCGGTTTTGACATAGCACTTAGCCCATAGCCTAGCTGCACAAAAAGAACACGTCGACCTGTCTGATCAGAAATTTTACCAAAATATCCTTTGCTTAATCCTGCAAAAGCTTCCACAAATCCTTCCAAAACCCCAATGAGCACAATTGAAAATCCAATACTCTTCAGATAAATCGGCATCACCGGATACAACATCTCACTCGCCATATCTGTGAACAGGCTGACAAGAGAGAGGATCCAGATGGTGCGTGTTATATATTTCACTATGGGATTTGATTTACTCTTTTTTGGATGCCGGATTAAGGGATGCCGGATACCAGACTCAACTAATCTTTATTCACTACTCACGTCTCACTTGCCACTTCTCACATCTCACGTCTCACATCTTACGTCTCACATCTCACGTCTCACATCTCACATCTCACGTCTCACGAAATGGATGAGCTAAGCCACTTCTTACTGTTTACTTATTTACTGGTTGTATCAAGTCCCACAGATTACCATACAGATCTTTGAAAACAGCCACTGTGCCATAGGGTTCAACAACAGGGTTTCGCACAAATTCAATATCATGTTCAATCATCTGATGATAATCTCTCCAGAAATTGTCTGTGTGGAGAAATAAAAAAACTCTTCCACCTGTTTGATTTCCTATACTTTCTCTTTGCTCATCATTTATAGCTTTGGCCAATAACAATTGACAGCCATCATCTTCTCCCGGTGCAATCAAGACCCAACGCTTAGCATCTGTCAAAACGGTATCCTCTACCACACGGAAATTTAGTTTATCAACATAAAAGCGAATGGCTTTGTCATAGTCATCGACCACCAGAGAAACATGTGCTATATGTCTTTTCATGTGGTTAAAGGTAAACTCTTCAGGCACGAAATATCTCATACAGCAGAAAAAATAATCCTTACCTCATTACTGGTGACCCTTCAACATTCAAACTTTCCTCAGTATTGAAATCCATATTATTTTATTTGATGACTTTGGAAATGATGAAGATCATTTAAAGCACTGATTGTCATCACAACATTTGGATGGGTACGACCATAAATTTAGAAAATCAAGTAATTTATTATTTAACTTTTAAATCTAAATAATATGTCTGCTCTGACTTTATCAAGACGAAGCTTGTTTCCAGCCATGACAAGCGACCTGTTCGAACCAGGTTTTTTGGCCCCCCGCATTTTAGGTAGAGACGGTGAGTTATTAGATTTTGATTTTGCCAATTTTATGCCTTCTGTCAACATTATTGAAAACACGAAGGACTTCAAAATCGAAATGGCAGCACCTGGTCTGGAAAAGAAGGATTTCAAAGTAAGTGTACTCAATGGCATGCTGACGATAAGCTCCGAAAAGAAAGAAGAAAAGAAAGAAGAACATGAACACTATACGTTCAGGGAATTTTCATTCAGAAATTTCACTCGTTCCTTCCGTCTTCCGGAAAACTGCATGCCAGAAAAAATTGATGCGAAGTATGAAAATGGAATTCTTCTGGTGGCTATTCCGAAAAAGGAATTAGCGATTACAAAAGCCCAAAAGGAAATTAAAGTACTCTGATCATATCAGAACATTTAGCCGGTTTGTAGGTCATGAAACAAATCGAAAGTGTGTATGTTACTGATCGGGTAGTAAAGACTAAAGGGTATTTGTAATACTGGAGTAGTCGTTCATAAAGTTGCCGTTGCAGAAGTTTGCTTTTTAATTGGAATCTTAAACCCCAAAGCAAACTTCTTACAACGGCAGTTTTTATTTATACCGCTTTACCCCCTACCCCCTAAAAGGGGGAATTGCTTCCAAATCATTATATCTAAGTGTACTTCATTTCGGAGAAATTCTCAAATTATCATACCAGGTTCTCCCTTACAAATTCCACAAGTTGATTGTCGGTTATATAATCCACCGGTTTGACCAGGATTCTTTTTTTTGCAAAACTTTTTTCCTTTAAGAGATAATTGTGAAATTCATTGCGGGCAGGTGCTGGTCCAAAAATCAAAACCTCATCATAGGATTGAAGCTTTTCTGCAAGGTGCTTATAGTATGAATGAATTTCGTTTTGATTTGTATTGTGCTTTGTGAATTCATTGTTGGTAGACCGATAACCACTTAATCTTGTACCATCTGGTGATTCGCCCGGAATCCTTAGCCGCGTGTGGACGCCAGAATGAATGACCTCTATCGCTTCAGCAGATTGTCCGGGGTGAATGATCTTTGCTTCAGCATGGTCCATCCAGACGCCAATGGTTTTTAATGCTACATATTTTTTCATTGTCATTGAATTAAGCTGTTTAAAAATAGTCTGGCTAAGCTATTTACATAAAGCAGTATATCAAATGACAGGCGTCATTTGCTTCAATGATCTGAATTAAACTATTCAATCAATTTCGAGTAAATATTTATTTAGTCTGTTTTTCGCAGAACGCGTTAAGCTGCGAGAAAGGCAAACCTACTTTAACCCTTTACATAATCTCCCGCCGCTTTTGCAAAGTTCTCCCACTTTTTATAATGAATATATGGAACCTGAACCCATTCTTTCATCGCCCTTCCTTTTCCTGAGGGATCAAACAGAATAGATCCTTTCAATGAAAGGGCTTCTTTATGTTCTTCACCTGCCAGTTTGAATACCATACATTCCTGAAAGAAACAACAAAAAGCTTTTCCATTGATTT
>JBATMM010000614.1:0-2169 GCA_049289835.1 Saprospiraceae bacterium
CGGTTGGCCGACATCCAACTTTTGTCGTGTTGGGCGTCGGTTGACCGACATCCAACTTTTGTCATGTTGGGCGTCGGTTGACCGACGTCCTGGTGTGTTCAAGGCTTTGCCTTGAATAAATATGGACCAAACATTATCAGCGCCAATACTAGTAATTAGAATTAGGTGCAAAAATAATCTATAGTGAAGTTTGATTGATTTCATAAAATTTTGATTAACCCTTCAAGTTTGATATTTATACAAAGTTTTGCTCCTCATTCGCAAATAAGTTTACCCGATTTAATTAAACGGCCATCTTTTACCACTCGCCAAAAGTAGATGCCTGATGAATTTAGCTGAGAAGTGGAATTTATTTCTTGCAATGGGAAAGATTGAATTACTCTCCCTAAGCAGTCAGTAATGGTAAACGTAGAGTTCAACAACTCTTCGCTGATGGTAAGTGCAAAGAAACCTTGCGTTGGATTCGGACTGACATTTAGTGTATGGTCGTATTGAGGTTGATATGTATCTGAAATAAAGTTAATAAAAGGACAGTCGCTGTTGTCAGGAGAGAAGATGCTGTCTCCGTATTGAAAACAATTGAAATGAGTCATATAAAATCCACCGCCGAGATACGCATATTCCGGTTGAAACTGAAGTAGTCCATTGCTGCCTCCTATTCCTTCTATAATAAAGTTGCGTCTTGGGAAATCTTCAATGTTGAGAAAAAATCGCTTTGCCGGTACTCCGAAAACAGTTATGGTATCAATAGAATCAATGACTGTTGTCAGATCATCATCATATTGCATAGGTGTAGCGTCTCCAACCTGCAAATTGAAATTATAAATTAATCTTTCCGAAGAATCAATGGCTGGCAAATGATAAACTCTTTTCAGCAGTGTGTCATAGCGAAGAAAAGTAGGTCCGACACTATCATACGAATATGAGGTCTGATGATGATAAAGTTCCTCTACTTCATAATGAAAAGTGGTGTATAGTTTAAAATAAGTGACTCCGTCGATGATCGTGTCCCCATGTATGAAGATCTGCTCATCCGATGAGTGAAGTACGTTCATGCCTGGCTCATAGGTCTCGTAATTGTAATAAACCCATCGTGAGCCATCTGCGAAGAAATTTGCGGACTGTCCGTGGGTGAAATTGGAAAGAAGGATGAAAAGCAGGATGGCTATCGCTTTATTCATGGTGGGTGAATTTAATCATTACAGTCAACAATCAATAGCTTCAATTTAATCTTTCCAGCTTATTGCAATTTATATGTCAATTTTAATTCTTTACGAACTCTTACAGCGACTCCGTTTAATATTCCGGGACTAAATGAAATTCCTGCTGTCACAGTTTCAAGCGCGACCACTGCTGATTCTCCGATACCACCACCCGGATCTTGAATCACAACAATATTTTCAACAGTTCCTTGCTCTGTTATTTCGTAATGAAGAATACATATCCCCTGAATATTATTTTCCCTTGCTTCTACAGGATATTTGATCACTTTCAGAATCTCCTTTATAAATCCTTCGTGCCCCCCATTTAAATATTCTGGCGGCTCATCTAAATCAACATTTTCAAAAGTGCCATTAATTTCAACGAGGCAAAAATCCGTATCATTTATTGAGGTTCCTTCATCTTTATTGCAACTGACAATAGTAAACATAAGGGCTAATGTTATCAAAAGGAAATTATTTATTAATAAAATCCGGATAGCAGAGGATAGATTTGGTTTCATATGTAAACTGAAGGTGAGATTCGGTTAAGGTAGTAAAAAACTGGTAGCCTTAATCTGTTTCAAGATAATAAACTGTCTCGCATTCTGGAACTTTTGTTTAACCAACAAATTGGGTGTAGCTTCTCTTCGCAGAATTATCAATTTGTATCTTCAATTAAAAGTTCCTGTAAGTCTTGCAAAGATGTCCAGATTCCAGATTTGACTTTTAAGTAGGTTTTTGATAAAGAGATTATTTTTTCTTGGTTTCCGAATCTTACTTTAGTCCTCTCGAATTCTGTTAATTCTACCGAATATCAAAGTCAGAAGGTGAAGTAGAAGTCCGAAAGGAATGAGAAGTTGAAGTATTTTATTTCATAATTCAACATTCGTTGATCGATATTCCTCTGTTCACTTCAACATTCTACTTCTACTTCATACTTCCCCTTCGTATTTCGATACTTGTTGGG
>JBATMM010000615.1:0-2827 GCA_049289835.1 Saprospiraceae bacterium
GATCCGCGCAATCACAATGTTCCTGAAGATGGAAAATATGATCAGAATTTTATTCCCAGTGATCTTGAATTGCAGGTAGGCAGAGTTGATTTTAATAATATGCCTTCATTCGCTTCTTCAGAATTGCAATTGCTGAGAAATTATCTCAACAAAGATCATGATTACAGAAAGAAAGTTTTCACTGCCGTACATCGTGGTGTAGTGGATGACAATTTTGGATATTTCGGAGCGGAAGCGTTTGCTGCCAGCGGATGGAAAAATTTTGGCCCACTTGTTGGACGCAATAATGTGAAAGCTGATGATTATTTCATCACGATGGCAGATAGCAGTTATCTCTGGTCATATGGTTGTGGTCCCGGATGGTATCAGGGGTCTGATGGAATAGGAAATACTGCTGATTTTGCAAACTCAAATCTGCAAGGTGTATTTACAATGTTGTTCGGAAGTTATTTTGGAGATTGGGATTCACAGAATAATTTTTTGAGAGCTCCTCTGGCGCAGGGAAAAACATTAACTAATGTATGGAGTGGAAGACCGCATTGGCAATTCCATCATATGGGTCTTGGAGAAAACATTGGATATGACGTCCGTCTTTCTCAAAACAACAATGGATTATATTTTTCAAATTTTGGAGCGCGTGTTGTACATATGGCTTTCATGGGTGATCCTTCATTGAGAAATGATGTCATTGCCCCGGTTTCAAAAATGGTTGTCGCACTGAATGGCAATAATGCAGATATTTCATGGACAGCATCTGTCGATCCGGTTCTTGGGTATAATGTTTACATGAAGACGGATCAGATGGATGATTTTGTTCGTCTTAACAAAACAATTATTACAGGGACAGCTTTTACAGATACTTGCCTGATCACACCGGGTATGTATACCTATATGGTGCGTGCTGTGAATTTGCAATTGTCACCCAGTGGTACCTACTACAACATGAGTGAAGGGATCAGGGATTCCGTATTCAATGATCTGGATCTTGAAGTACATGCTGATGGCAACTATGTTTATAATGGCCATGAAGTATTTTTTCTAAATGCATCAACGAATGCAACCAGTTATCTGTGGTTGTTTGATGACGGTGGAACAAGTACATTGGAAAATCCTGTTCATGTCTATCCGGATGGTGATTGGATAGTCACCCTGATCGCCAGCAATGAATGTGATGCAGATACGGTCTATATTTCGGTCTCTACACTGACCGGAATTGAAGATATTAAAGCCGATCCTGTCATGACGATTTATCCTAATCCTTCAGATGGGAAATTTACAGTGATGTTTACAGGAAACATTGATGAATCTTCAAGGATAAAAATCTATTCAACTACCGGCGAAATGGTTTTTGAAAGGAGTATGACATCGAAGAAGGAAATCATTGATTTGCAAAATAAACCTGATGGACTTTATGTCGTATCTATCACCGGAAATCAAAAGAATTTCCTCCAAAAAATAGTCATCAGGAATTAAGGAAGCTCATTCAAACAAAACCGAGTTTTGCTGACGCCAGGACGTAGTAAATACTACGCCCAACCGTAATACGCCAGGACGTAGTAAATACTACGCCCAACCGTGGGAAAATAGTATATTTATTTTTTTATCTCAAATTGCAACTCCTTTGTTGGTAAGTTGTCTCCAGGTGACACCCTTTCATATTGATTCACTTCCTTAAATCCATACGTATGCTTTTCAAAAGCACAACACTGGTCTTCATCTTAGCTTTTATTTTTTTTATTCCATTGACGCGCATGCTGGCCCAGCCCGGTAACGATAATCCATGCGGTGCAATCGTACTTTCAGTTGTAAGTGGAAGTTCGTGTACGCCATCCGGAGCTTATTCATGGACTGACGCCACTGCTACACCCGGGTTTCCAAATCCAGGATGTGCTGATTATAAGACAGGAGATATTTGGTTCAAATTTTCTATAAGCCAGCCTTCAGACATTTTCATCACATCACTTGAAGGAACCGGGACCGATGCCATTACGGACGGAGGTATGGCATTATACTACAATGATCAGAATTGCAATGATGCTTTCCATTTTTTAGCATGTGATGATGATGCTGGTGCTGCAAATATGCCACAGCTTCAATTATCTGCTCAGGCGGCAGGCACATATTATATCCGTTTTTGGGATTACAATGATCAGACATCAGGCAACATAGGCGGTTTCTGTGTAGCTGCCAATACAGTTGCTTCAAATGCCACCATCGATGATCCATGCACAGCGATGCAACTGAATGTAATCAATGGCGTAAGCTGTACACCCTCTGTCCCTGTAAGCTGGACAAATGCAACGGCAACCGGTGGTGTTGATCTACCCGCTTGTGGAAGCTACACGACAGGAGATATTTGGTTTTCATTTGTTTTGACGGATACTTCAGATATTTCTATTTCAACGATTGAAGGTAGCGGTGTGACAGGCATAACAGACGGATCATTTACAATCTATGGTGCTGATGCCTGTGACGGGTCTTTTGCTGAGATTTATTGTGCTGATGATCAGGGATCGGACCTGATGCCAAAACTTGATGTGGCCTCTCAATTGCCAGGTCAATATTATATCAGGTTTCTGGACAATGATGATCGTCGGTCCGGAAATATAGGTGGTATCTGTGTTGCAGCGCAGCCTGTCATTTTATTTCAGGGCCAGAATGATGACCCATGCCATGCTATCGAACTTATCGTGGTCAGCGATACAACCTGTGTACCCGATCACCCACAATTCTGGACGAATGCGACTGCAACAGATGGTATTGAAGATCCACCTTGTGCAAGTTATACTACAGGTGATGTGTGGTTTAAATTCACATTGACAGAAGC
>JBATMM010000616.1:0-2733 GCA_049289835.1 Saprospiraceae bacterium
GCTAAATACTCTGCAGCTCTTGTTTCCAAGCAAAGTTTTTTGCTGATTAAAAAACTAATCGTTTCTGCTTCCAGTTCCTGGACCTTGGTGCTGAGCTTTCGATGGATGAGCTTGATTTCTTTGATCTTGCCGTCTTTTGTCTTCTGTTGAAGGACTGGATGTCCGGTATGACCCAGGAAGAGATGAGCAAGTTCATGAATGAGGACTGCCAGGTTTTGCGCATAGGTCATGCCGGCTTTGAGAGCGATCTCCGGTGGGCCTTGTTTGTATATGGTGGTGATATACCCGTAATTGAAAAAAGACAAAGGCTTGAAGGATATACGGATGCCAAGGCTCATCGCTATCATAATTGCATCATCCAATATTTTGCGTTTGATAAATCCCTTAACGTCGTGGAGATTTGATCCCAGGCCTTGCTCTAAAAACTCTTCGGGTGTTTCATTTCCTTCTGTCTGAAATATATCGTACACCATCATGACCGGAGCAAAAGGCTGAAGAATGACATATGGCCGGGCATTCTCTTTTATGGTTCGTTTAAATTTCTTTTTCCAGAAATGTGTACCTCCAAAAAATGTAACCGTATTATCCTGTAAATACACCAGCATGGTGTTGAAGCGTGAATAATGATGGAAGCCGGCAATGAAGTTAAAGAAGCGAAAAAATTCTTTGCTGCCTTGATGTTTCCGGCTACGTTTAAACAGCTCGTCAATGGTGAGTTTGTCTGTATTAAATTGATCTGTATGAAATAATTCTGTTTGCATTTATGCTCCACGGACTAATTTAAATTTCTTTTTTTTTGCCTTTTCCGCCCTTCCGCCTTTCTGCCTTTTCTACCTTTATTCTCTCCACCAAAACCCCCGCCCCCTCATCCCCCGGATCCTGCACCACAAGCTCCCCCCGAAAAGCCTTCGCCAAAATGCTCTGAGGCAATTTATCCAACATGGCTTTGGCTTTGTTATAGCGGATTTCGATTTTATCGGCGAAGGATAAGAGATGTTCTAATCGTCGCACGATTTCTTTTTGTTCTTCATCTCTCGGAATTTTTAGGGGAAGATTTCTCAAGTCCTCAAGATTTATTCCTGTATAAGCTACACCTTTTGCTACATCATTTAACCAGTTTTGACTTCCGGTTGACGCTATTTGAAATGAAATAAAATCCGAGTTTATATTTGATTTTAATGGTGCAATAGCAATTTCCCTTGAAACATTCCAACCTATTAACGATTTTGGAACATTTGCCACACCACCTAAAGTCCCACGAACATTTATTAATATTTCATTTCCTTGAAGTATAGTTCTTTTGTAATTATCAGATATCGACTTAGATATTCTCTTCACTGAATTTGTATCTATAAAAAGCGATTTTACATCACTCGTTCTTAAGCAAGGAATTCCATCAGAAACATTTTCCCCAAGCTTGATAACTCCGTAACTAATTCCTCTGTTTTCATCACATAAAGAATTTAACACAACTTCTTCCCAGTCATTGACGATCTTATTTTCCTCTCTCCATAGTTTTGTCAATTGTCCACTCACTGCCGCAGCCAGCACCGACTGCTTGAAGCATTTGAGCAGCTTAGGTATTTTTTCAAGCCGTTGTTTGTTAGCTTCAACTTTTTGCATGATGGCATCAAGCTTGGCTACGATGCGATGTTGTTCGGAAATCGGACAAAGTGGGAATGGTATTTCCTTAAGATTCTTTTGATTTATTGAGACCTGATTTACAGCTTGACCGACTCTTGATTTTACTTCCTCCTTAAATTTGCCTGTAAGAAAATAATAATAAGCAAATTTTGGTAAAACATGATTAGTTGCTGCTCTGAGCCGGAGTAAATTCATTCCATGAAGAAGAATTTTCGGATTCCCATCATAAATTGCCACTTTCCCAACATGCTCCATGCTATTAATATGACTTAATGCAATATCACCTATTTGATACTGAAATTTTTCAATCAATGTTTCATTTGGATTTTGAATAAATTTAATTCGTTTAAGGTCAAATTTATTGTTTTGAACTGTTTCGATTCTTGATACAGGAATTCCTTCACTTTCGTTTTGGGTTGTTGTTGTTCCATTAATTATTTCACCAAAGCAAAAATCAATGGTAGAATGAATCCAACCCTTTATTAAACTATTCTCCATCGCTTTCCAATAAAATTAAAATTTCCCTCAAATCATCCACCACAGCCTCCAATTCAGTTATAGCTTCAGTAGCCAAATCATTCGGTTCAGGCAGACTGTCAGCATCTTCAATACTATCATCCTTCAGCCATGTGATATCCAGCTTGTAATTCCGCTTTTTAATTTCTTCTATTGAGAAACATCGAAAACGTCCTGTCTCACCCTGATCTTTTCTCTTACTATTTCCATTCGGATCCGTGCCAAAAAATTTTTCAAATTCTTCAAAATGTTTAGTTGTAAGCGGACGATCCTTTTTAGTGATGCCTTCTATATTACTCCGGTTGTCATAGATCCAGACCTTTTCTGTAGGCAGACCTTTCTGAAAGAATATCACATTCGCTTTTACTCCCTGTGCATAAGGTGTAAACGTGCCTCTAGGAAGCCGCAGGATCGTATGCAGATTACAGTCCTGCATCAGGATCTCAAATACCTCACCTGCTTTGTCTTCAAACAACACATTATCCGGCAGCACAATAGCAGCCCGCCCGCTGGTCTTCAGCGTACTCATGATGTGCTGCACAAAATTCAATTGTTTATTACTCGTCTCAATCG
>JBATMM010000617.1:0-3250 GCA_049289835.1 Saprospiraceae bacterium
CATCTACAGGCAGTAATGGAGACTTAGGCTATGAAGTCGGACGATTTCAGCTCAGTACTAAAGATTCAACTGGAAAAATAACTACAGAAGGAGGGAAATATATTGAACTACTCAAACGTGGTGAAGATGGTAAATGGAAATCTACTCACGGGATCTGGAATGCGGATACATTGGCCTTAAAATAAATAGGGAATGGCACGACGGGATTATTGAAGAAATGACATGAAGACATATATTGTTGATGCCTTTACAAAAGAACCTTTTAAAGGAAACCCTGCAGGCGTATGCTTGCCTGGGGAAAGTATCAGTGAAGAGAGTATGCTTAAGATAGCACAGGAGTTTGGTTTTTCGGAAACCGCATTTGTGCATCAAACCAGTATACCAGGGACCTATACGATCAGATATTTTTCACCAAAAAAGGAAATACCATTATGTGGACATGCCACCCTGGCATCAGCTAAGGTTTTGTTCAGCAACACTAATCATAAAGAAATTCATTTTATCACAATAGAGAATTTAGATTTGTTAATCCGTTCGCATGGTAATGAAATCATCATGGAATTTCCGGTTTATGATACAGTGAAAGCAACTGTACCCTCTGCTATGCTTGAGGCATTGGGATTAAAGTCAATAATGAATACTGCATATAGTCCAAAAAATAAAATTGTTCTTCTTGAAATCAGTGATGTGGATTTATTGGCAAGCCTCCGTCCTGATTATACTGCATTGTTAAGTTCATACCATGACATCAATGGTGTTTTAGTCACTGCACCGGCCGGCGACAAAGAATATGATTATCACTACCGTTATTTCTGGCCATGGTCAGGAACGAATGAAGATCCTGTCACAGGAGGTGTGCAGACCTTTCTGGCAAAGTACTGGGGTGAAAGACTCAATAAAAAAATAATGAAAGCTTTCCAGTCATCAGGCAGGACTGGTTATATGAATATTGAATTGCACGGAGAAAAAGTACTACTGAGTAGCGAAGCCGTGATCATAGTTGCAGGAGAGCTGCTTGTATTTAACTGATCTGTATTTTATAAAAACAAATCTTTGTGGGTATGTTAGTCGAGACTTTAAGGAATTTATTTGCCAGGGATCTCAATAAACTCAAAACTGAAATTGAATCATACCGTGATGAATCCAAACTATGGCATGTTGAAAAAAATATAACTAATTCCGGAGGAAATCTTTGCCTGCATCTCATCGGAAATCTCAACACCTATATCGGTGCTGTGATCGGGAAGACAAATTACATCAGGCATAGAGAGCTTGAGTTTTTACTAAAAGATATCCCAAAGTCTGAATTGATAAGCAAAATCACGGATACGATTGCAATAGTTGACAATGCACTTATCCATCTGACCGATGAAGATTTAGGGAATGAATATCCTCTTTTAGTGCTTGATGAAAAGACTTCAACAGGATTTTTATTAGTTCACCTCACCACACATCTGACCTATCACCTGGGCCAGATCAATTATCACAGGCGATTACTTCAATAGGTGGCAGTAGAAACAAAACAGGTGGCAGGAGAAAACTCCTGTCACGGTATCCTCGCCATGGTTGGAGTTTTCTCCAACCATCAACGAGAACAACAGTTATGACGAGATTATGCCTCAGCGAGTGGCAGGAGCAAACTCCTGCCACGGCAGTCATGTGTGATCCGTTTTCTCTTGCTACGGCAGTCACGAGCCATGGTTGGAGTTTGCTCCAACCATCACCGCGAACCATCCTCGAAGCAGTAGGAGCAAAGACAATAAAAATTCGTTCCTTTAATACATAAGATACAAAGCTCGCTTCTATGACTTCTCTCTCCGCTAACATCTGTCTTGCACTGGCTGCGATAATTTCTGTCGCCCTCTTGTCTCCATTTTTTCAGCATAAAATATCAACAAGTAATGACCAGGGAGCAAGTGGTTATATGGTCATCATTGTCATATTCCTCTCTTTGCTTTTTTTAGGGTTAATGTCGATTGTCTATATCGCCATCAATAAGCTCGGAGGTTTTGACTGGGTTTCCACTACAGGATTTGTTCGATTTCTTTTTCTTTCTATCGGGTTATTATCGGCAGTCATCATAGCAGCCATTGGTGTCATGAACAGGTTTATGCCGGACTCCAGCTCGGATATAATTCAATCATTGATGAAGGCTGTACCTGTTGTGATATTTGTTGTTCTTCTTGTAACCGGTTTTATTTTGAATAATGACGGTATCCGTGAACATGTTAATTTACTTTTTTACAAATGGCCGTTATTTCTTGTTGATGGGTTATCCCTTGTAGGAGTATTATTTCTGGCTGCCACCACATTGTTTTCCGGTCATTCCGGTGCAGAGGATGCAACACGAAAATATGAAAGTGCTGTATCCATTAAAAACGACAGACTTGCAGAAATCGAAGAATCGAATGTTAAAGAAAATATGACACGGCTTCTTGAATTCACCGGTGGCCTTTATCCGCAGGAAGTACGTGATAAAGCCTCAGCAAAAATCAAAACAAATCCGGATTGGCAGAATGAACTGATCGGCATATTAGAGAGTGATAATGCATTATATGCATTCAATTTTCTTCAGGCCAATGAAGTGGGAGATAAAAAAATATTTCTCCAACCTGTCCTTACAGGCACTATGACCGTCGCTGCGTACATCCGGCATACTATACAAGGAACAAGCCCATCCGCATTTGATGATAGCATGTTTTCAGATGAAGTGAATCGTACACTTCGTACAGTTGAAAAATTTGAAGGCAATGGTGTTGATTATCTTCCTGCTGTGCGAGAGATGCGTTCTGCATTGGATGAGCCAGTGGGAGGAAAGAAAATCAAATTCGATTGTAGAGATGTGTTGGATAGTTGGATAGGTAAACATTGAAGCAATAAGCAATGCTTCGACCTGCTAAACTCAACCTTGTGCTACAGCTCAGCAACCGTAGGCGATGAGCAATAGGCAATGATCAATAAGCAAAATATTAATTTGCGTTAATTCGCGAAATTTGCGGCAAAAGAAATGGGCAGCAAGAATCAAATCTTAACCAATCTTAATTTTTCTTAATTTATCCGCGTCCTCTTTTATTGCCACTTAGAAACTTATGAAAACTTAAGAAGTCACTTAGAAATTAACCTAGAAGTAAATGGTACACAAAGAGGGCCGCATACGAAAATTGACAAAAAATATAAAATGACCGAGGCTTTCGATTATGACTACGTGATTATCGGCAGCGGTTTCGGCGGCTCAGTTTCTGCATTGCGT
>JBATMM010000618.1:0-4635 GCA_049289835.1 Saprospiraceae bacterium
ATTCTGTTTTTGCCCAGATAAGGACGAAATAATGCTGTGGTTGAAATCCAGTTTGTGTTTTTTTGACCCCCACCTAAGGACTGTTGATGCAGGTATGCGCCTATTCGAAGTGCATCTGCTATGCCAAAATCAACACCATATTGGATGTAATGTAGAGCTTGTTGTTTCTCATATAAAAAAAGAGGTTTAATACTGATAAACTGGTTGAATGCAGCACCTGGGATCAATTCAAAATCAGCGTGGATTGAAAATTTTGGTGATTGCGGTGGGAAAAGACCTAAAATTGATTTACCATATCCGATATTGTTTTTTGAATTAAGACTGTAAGCATTATGTAGGCTTGCTCCGAAATTGATGATGATGGCATTATACTTTTGTTTATTCAATACCATCTGAATGACGCCACCTAAGCCTGGTTGGAAGTAACTGTTCGAAAGATTCTCATCAGGTGGCGAAAAATTTGTGGGGAAAATATTGCCATACTTTGGATCAAGCTGATCAGAGAAAACGAGTTTTAGAAAATCAATTTTCTGCCAGCCGTAGCTTATTCCTGCACCCAGTCGAATATTGATTTGATTGTCTTTGTTTGATACGAGAGGAAGATTAGCAGAGACCTGTGGAGAAATCTCATATGTCGTGAGTAGTCCATTACCTTCCTGATCCCATAATGCGTTGATTCCATAATCGAGAATGCTGCAGGGGAGACTTTCTTCATAGCTCAATAAGGCTGTTTGATAAGCAGGGCTTCCTTTGGTAACCCATTCATTGCGATATGCAAGGCTTATGGATTGAGATCCACCGCTACCTGCCAAAGCTGGATTGAATAGGCCGCTATGTTGACGGAATAGGAAGGTGGCTGGGTCCTGGGCAAGAAGAAGACCAAATGCAAGGAAGAAAAATGAAGTAAAAACTATTTTACGGTGGCTCATTAAAATTCAATAAGAAATGTAATCAAAAAACTTACTCCACAAATCTTTCCAAAAAACTATCTATTCAATTCAATAAAACTGAAACACTTTAAATTATTCAGTAAAAGATGGGGCAATGTACGTTAATATTTTAAAGTGGGGTATACAAAAATAGAAGAGATGATGGAATGACTATTGGGGTTGATTTGCTTTCTTTTACGCAAAACAGAGTTTTGCTGACACACAAACGTAGGCTCAGCCTACGCTTAACCGTACCGTTTTTTATTGCTCGCTGCACTCGCAATAAAAAACATAATTGCATCAAATTTGAGATCTTTACCACTACAGTTTCAAATTAACAATCAGCATATGATGATCAGGACGGGATTGGTACAGCTTTTACTTCTATGGTTGGTTACGCCTCAGGCACAATTCAATGCCCCAACTTATTTTTCACAATACACACACGGAGCAGGATGGGCAATGGTATATACAGATATAGTGGTTGGCGATATTAACAAAGACAATGTACCAGATGTCATTTTTACGATGGCCGAAGGATATCAGGTAGGAATTGGACATTTCACTAATGGCAGCATAGCATTTGAGATGCAACCTATCGATTATTACAAACACGGATGGTGGTACTATAATGGACAACTGGTGGACTATGATCAGGATGGTGATTTGGATTTCTTTACTGCCTCGACCAACAACTTTGATTTTTCCAGAACCTATATCATGGAGAATGAAGGTGGAGTTCTGTCAGATACGTTTCGAACTGCTTCACCTGAGTTTGTGGATAAAGCAACGATGCTGTTTGGTAAGTTTAATGATGATGATATCGATGATCTTTTTTACTTCGTGACTCAGCCGCTGAGTGTTCATCTTCAGGATGGCGCCACCGGGGAGTTGCATACGTTACCATTCAGTGAATACGAAATAAAAACAGGCGATTTCAATAATGACGGCCTCATTGACTTTCATCAGCTTTTGGTTAACTCCCCCACCTATAATACACAAACAGACAACCTTTATCTCAACAATGGTGACTATACGTTTGATCGGTACGAGACTTCCGGGTTCCTTTCCCATCCGCCAGGAATTGAATATTCTCCATGGGGTGATTTTGACGGGGATGGCATCGATGACCAATTTTCACATCCGAATTTTATGCCCGGACTTTCATTTCTCTTTAAATCTAATATCAAAAGTCAAAACCAGGCAAGGCTGGATACGATTTTTATTACATCCGGTCAATTTGCGGAATCACATATCATCATGGATGTCACGCATGATGGTACAGAAGACATGATCGTTTTTACGCAGGATAGTTTGTATTTCCTGGAAACGGATGAAGACATGCATTTCAATGTGTATCGCCAATCTGGAATTTGGCATCCGGCATTGATCTGTCAACATCCGGATCTGCCTGAAGGGACAATACTGTCCATGACTTCAGCAGGTTTACCATTATTGCTTCATCTGAGCTATAGTGATAGCGCAGGCCTTGTCATTGAACAGGATTACAATGCCTTTTCACCTTATGTCATCAACAGGTCAACATACGCATCTTCATTAGCTGGTACGGATCTGGATGCCGATGGTCAACGAGAGCTTTGTATCGGAACTAATTTTGCTGTTGCATTTGCAGAGATTCAATCTGATCATACGCTTTCTGAACAATTTATTCAGGGTGGGTTTGATAACCTTGCAGTTCAGTCTATTAGCTCAGGTGACTGGAATGGCGATGGACATGATGATCTCTTTCTCAATGAAAGTGATCAGATTTTTGTGGCCACCCGGGAGCCGGATAGTACCCTTTCTGAACGGGAATATCTCACGACAGGAGATTTATTGGATGCGTATGATTTTGATCGCAATGGATTTTCCGATCTGCTGATTAATATATATGATTCTGTTTTCATCCTGTTCAATGATGAAAGTGGAATTATTAACCACACCGTTCTGTCTACAACTTTGTTTTATCCGGAGTATGCTGTCTTTGATCCAAATGGAGATGGCTTTCTGGATGTTGCGTTGAGCATGGATAGTACGATTGTATTGATCAATAATGGTGATGGAAGTTTTACTCAATCGCCTTTTCAAATTCCCGGCAGACTCGCACATAATACACTGCCAAATTCAAAATACCTAAGCACTGTACTCTGGAGGAGCGATGCTGCTGGTTTTTACTATATGCCAAACCTGTTTCGCGTTGCAACTGATGGACAGGATTATCAATGGATAGGTGGAAATTTCTGGTTGGATACCACCATCAATGCACGAGAGACATGGGTCGTTAACTTAGACGGTGACACCATACCCGATATTGTATTTAATGTGGGGTCTTTCGGGAATGTTGCCTGGAAGGCGCAACTCATCAATGAGGTTGGAGTATACGATATCGTGACGGTGCCGGATGCATTTATTCTGGGTGCAGAACAATTGGTCCAGGATGGAGGAACAGAAATTCTTTATGTCCGGAGGTCACAAGCTTTTCTTTTACATGGTCTTCCCATTCAGACTTCAACGCAGTTGCCGCAGCTAGATCTTCTGGAGCTGACTGTATTTCCGAATCCTTTGCCATCGGGTAGTACTTGCAGGGTGATGTATGAAAGTGATTACGTAGGGCCGATCGTGATTGAAATATGTTTTCCGGATGGACGTGTTTGGCATCAATATGTAAGGAACAAGACGACTGATGTCTTTATGACAGAAATCGAAACAAAAGGAATTGTGTCAGGACAGATGTTGATTCGTGTGGTGGAGAATCAAAAAACCGGGCTACGGCAAGTTATGACATTTACAAAATGAAATTGAACTGATGTTGTCAAATATCTTATCGACAATTTTCTTTTCGCAAAACGGAGTTTTGCTGACGCGAAAGCGTAGATACAATCAACGCTTAACCGTATCCTTTTTTTATTGCTCGTTTCGCTCGCAATAAAATTTCTTCCTCAAGGCACAGCCTTGAACACGCCAGGACGTCGGTCAACCGACGCCCAACGTTTGCGTTTTTTATTGCTCGCTGCGCTCGCAATAAAAATTATAATTGCCTCGCATTTAAAACGGTTGTAGAGACGACGATTTATCGCGTCTCCCATTATTGCACGCCGATCAGCTGACCAACCTTCGAAGATTTATTGCTCGCTGCGCTTGCAATAAAAACAATATTTGATAACATTTAAAACGGTCGTAGAGACTGTTTGACCATGGAAATGCAATTGATTTTGTATTTGTTGGATTTTAGATCCTGCCCGTTAGGCCGCCCCGGGGTTGTTAAAAGAAAGTTACTGAAACAAAGCCTTTTGAATTATTGTTCGCTTGATACCATGTCCATGGTGATCATTTGGAAGTATTGGATGTCCCGTGAATTGAGGAATAAATAAAATCATTAACAACAACAATCACATTATGATTGACTTCATAGGCGACATTCACGGACATGCAGACAAACTCGAAGCACTGCTTAAGAAGTTAGGATATACTTTCAACGCCGGAAGTTATTCTCATCCTGAACGGAAAATTTTATTTGTTGGCGATTACATCGACCGGGGTCCAAAAATCAGGGAAACCCTGGATATTGTCCGGCGCATGGTGGAAAACGAAAATGCCATTGCCCTTATGGGTAATCATGAATATAATGCCATTTGTTTCCATTACCCGGAAAAGGAAGGTGGCCATCTCCGTAATCACGAAATCAAAAACGTCCTCCAGCACATCA
>JBATMM010000619.1:0-2327 GCA_049289835.1 Saprospiraceae bacterium
TCATACTAAGGACACATACAACAACAATTCGTCAGCGACGCAGCCCATAATACCTGCTGATGAATTCCGATGATGATAGAAAATGGTTCATAGGCATTGGTAGCACCGACAGGTACAGTTGATGGTAGGGTGGAGCTTACACCTGGGATGCATGGCCCGAATCCACTAATACCGGATGAAACAAGACTTAGATGATTCCGAATATTTCCCTGCCAATCCATAGGTATGGTCATGCACATGAACGTGCTGGCAATAGCCTGTGATGCCCCAAGGTGAATGCCTGTTTCAAATAAAGATTCGAGGAGAGCACCTTTGTCACAAGTGACGCGTGCACGCATTATGGATGCCTGTATTTCTTTGATCAGGGCATCGATGGCGCTGACTGCAGCTTCACGTGTCATACCTGATAGCTTTGCAGAAAAAGTGCTGACCTTTTTCACATCGAAATCAAGGCAACCAATCGAAGTGATCCCTGAGGGCACATTTGTCAATTCAGTTTGAACAGCCATGATCATCCCCGGTACAAATGCATCTGATCCCAATCTTCCCCAGCACAAGCCAAGTGAATTCATGCTTTGATAGAATGTGCTAAGTTCTGTTCGGCATGCTTTTTTGCCAGATGCAGAATTGCTTACTGTAAAAGCATAACGTGCCCTGATCGTCCCTTCATTGTTAAAATAAACTCTTACCTCATATTTTCCTTCCTCGGCTCCATCAAAGTCCAGAGTTCCCGATTGCTTGCCACCGGTATTAGCCCACCGGTAGTATTTATCATCAGCGCTTCCGACGACAGCATAGCTGATCCAGTCACTGACATTACCAGGTAAACCGGAATAAGTAATGCTGATTTTTTCATAAGGTTTATAGTTGGGTTTATCCGTTTTTGCTGAAGGATTTTGATCGGTATTTCCGATGCGAAAAGGCGTCCTTGCTTTTACGACTTCTCCGTTATTGAAATAACCGCGCACTTCATACTCACCGTATAGCATTCCATCGAATGTGATGGTCCCACCTGATCCTCCACCAGTGTATTGCCATACCGTGTATTTATCATCAGCCAGACCTTTAACAGCAATTCCTATCCAGTCTTTTTCGGCACCCTGAAAGCCGGAGAAGCTGATGATGATTTTTTCACCCGGAGCGTAGATTGATTTTGATGGGGTTACGCTTTGTGCATGAATGTCTGTAATGCTTATGGCCAGTAAAAGTATAAGCGATGCGAGGTTGAATATGTTTTTCATGGATTTAAAATAGTGATTATTTTGAACTCAATAAAATTTGTTTAATGGCTAAAGGCGTATCAGGATACTTTCATAATAAGCGAAGACAGCCTAAATTTAGAATCAATAATACGGCACTCACCCCGGACATTTCTCCTTCATGTCAAAAGGCAATACAGGAACAACAAAAACTGATTGAGTAATTGCAGGAGGAGGCGAGATTACAAAAGGATCTCAATCGCGTGATGATAAAGGGGAAGAAGAAATCTGTTAGCAGGAGTTGATTTTTGTTAATTGATCATTGAATCATAGAAATCTAAACAGAGTCGGGACGTATTGCATCCGTCCGGCTCTGTTGAGATTTCATAGAAGGAGTCTGGGCGGATGGAATACGCTCCTACATCAACTTTATGGACACTGCACCGGCACAGCAAAAAATGCCCTGTTGAGGAGTTTGAATAAATAACAGCTTCCATAATAATCTCTCAATATGATTCCTTTTTCAGAGTTTTTTATTCATAGATTGTCTTGTTGGGCCACCTCAAATTCCTTATTTTGCATAATATAGTCGTTGCTTCATTTTGAAGATTTTGATCCTACTTTCTTGACTTTCTGTTTAGAAAGTTTAGCTACCGAAGTCTTGGCTTTCATTTTAACAGGAACAGCTTTCTTTTCTATTTTAGGATTGCCAGTTTTTTTAGCAGATACTTTTTTAATAACTTTTGTTTTTTTCATAGGACTCTTGAAGGCAACGCCCATGGCTTTTTCTTTAGAAGGTTTAGAAAGTTTAGAAGGAGTAGCTTTTGATTTCATTTTCCCCTTCTGCCCTTCCACTTTTTCTACCCTTTCCGCCTTATCCTTATCCTTATCCTTATCCTTATCCTTAGCCTTCGCCTTCGCCTTCGCCTTCGCCTTCGCCTCAGCCGGTTGCTGAGCTGTCGCACGAGGATGAGCGGTAGCAGGTCGAAGCATCTCCTTCACCTTTTTTTTACCCGCTTTAAATTTATAAATAACAACAGTCAACCCAGGCAATACAAACTCCATCGAATTTGCTTTCGTCTCCCACACTCCTTCTTCAATATTTACATTCTCAGGCACCTCTCTTCC
>JBATMM010000620.1:0-7636 GCA_049289835.1 Saprospiraceae bacterium
TAGTGGCACTACTAGTAGTGCCACTACTAGTAGTGCCACTAGGTCGTAACACGTTGATTGTGAAGGCCGCCAGATGGTTATTAACAGCCATTTTCCGGACTAATTTCAGAGAGAGAGAATTACTGCCCCACGAACAAAGCCGATATAGACCTGTGCTCATGCGTATTCCGAATAGCATGGGCAAAGAGCTTGGCAGAGGAAAGGACCTTGATTTTAGGAGAGGTCTGTCTCAGGGGAAGAGTGTCGGTAACTAAGATCTCCGTCAAATGTGAGTTTTCAATATTTTCATAGGCCTTTCCTGAAAGAACAGCATGTGTACATATAGCCCGGACACTCCTTGCTCCCTTCTGGACCAGAGCCTCAGCGGCTTTGCATAGTGTCCCTGCCGTATCAGCCATATCATCCACGAGGATCACATCCCGGTCTTTAACATCACCGATGACGGTCATTCCACTTACTTCATTGGCACGGCGCCTGTATTTATCACATATCACCAGGTCGCACTGGAAATGATTGGCATAATCACGGGCACGTTTTACACCACCTACATCCGGAGCCGCAAAAATGACAGCTTCCTTATCCAGGCTCATTTGATTCTCCAGATAGGGAAAGAAAATAGCATTACTCTGAAGATGGTCAACCGGAATGTCAAAAAATCCCTGGATCTGATCCGCATGAAGCTCCATCGTCATGATCCTGTTTGCCCCCGCTGTTTGCAATAGGTTAGCAATAAGCTTTGCGGAAATGGGGACGCGAGGCTGATCCTTCCTGTCCTGTCTTGAGTAACCGTAATAAGGGATCACAGCCGTAATATAATCGGCTGAAGCTCTACGTGCTGTGTCTATCAATAGCAATAGTTCGAGCAGGTTGTCAGCCGGGGATGCTGTAGATTGAATAAAAAAAACGTAGGATCCACGGACAGACTCCTCTATGACAGGATGCATTTCCCCATCACTAAATCGGGAGAGATTCCACTTACCCAGCGGGGAACCATAAAAATCAGAAATTTTTTCTGCCAGGTATTTTGAGAATTGGCCACTAAAGAGTTTTACTTCCACCGCGATCAGGTATAAATGAAGAGGCAAATTAATTCATTTTTATCCATATGATTATAGCGGCTTTCTTACCTTTCAAGGTAGATGGCAAAGTGACATTGGTCTAAATCAGGGCACCTTATGCCACAGATCTATGTTATCTTGATTACAACCAGAACTACAACCTGTGATACAGATCAATGATATTAATCTTTGGTGGGAGTCCCTCTCTTCGGCTCATCAGGTATTCTGGTTTATAGCGATTATCTTCTCCGTTTTATTTCTGATGCAATTTATTCTACTGTTGATCGGATTTGAGTCCGGTGGTGGAAGCATGGATCATCCCGGTGATGTCGGCGTATTTGAACATGAGTTTTCCGCATTATCGATGAGAAGTATTATTGCCTTCTTTACATTCTTCGGATGGACCGGTGTGTTGGCGCTTAACAATCATCTTAGTGTCTGGATTTCAGTGTTGTTGGCTGCTTTAATAGGATTGGCGGCGATGTTTATTGTAGCATATATGGTTTATAAGTTTTCACAACTTGAGCAATCAGGTACATTAAATCTATACAATGCGCTTGATCAGCCGGGTGAAGTATATCTTTCAATACCCGGACAAGGAAAAGGAGTGGGGAAGGTTCATCTGAAAGTTGATGGAACGATTCGTGAAGTTGATGCTATAACACAAGGAGATTCTTTGAAAACAGGTACATCGATTAAAGTCGTTGAAATCATGAATGGTAATGTGCTCAAGGTAGAGTCCATGCCAAACCAGGAGGAAATTAATCCTTCCTGAAAAATTATAATACCTTCCTGCAAACGGAATTTTATTCCACAACCATCAGTTAAAACAAAAAGCAAATTTATTTACCAACTCTCTCAACTCACATCACATGGATCTTACAGGCTCAGTAGTAGTCATCGTCGCAGGTCTTATCGGCCTGGTATTCATCATGGGACTCTGGTTTATATCGAGATACAAGCGTTGTCCCTCAGATAAAATACTTGTCATCTATGGTAAAACCGGTACCGGAAATTCTTCAAAATGTCTTGCAGGTGGTGCCGCATTTGTTTGGCCGGTCATACAGGATTATGATTTCCTCGACCTGACACCTATCAGTATCGATGTTGATCTCAGAGGTGCTCTTTCAAGACAGAATATCAGGGTGAGTGTTCCTTCAAGATTTACTGTTGCCGTCAGTAATGAACCCGGTGTGATGGAAGTTGCTTCGGAAAGATTACTTCGTAAGTCAACAGATGAGATCAGGGAGACAGCCAAGGATATCATCTTTGGTCAGCTCCGTCTCGTGGTGGCTACCATGGATATTGAAGAAATCAATTCCGATCGTGATAAATTTCTCATCAATGTCAGCTCTAATGTCGGTAATGAACTCAAGAAAATCGGGTTGATGCTGATCAATGTAAACGTTACGGATATCCAGGATGAAAGCGGATATATCGAAGCATTGGGAAAAGAAGCAGCCGCAAAAGCGATCAATGATGCGAAACAAAGTGTGGCTGAAAAAAATCGCGATGGTAGTATTGGTGAAGCGAATGCAAATAAAGAAAAAAGAATCAGTGTCAGTTCCGCTGATGCACTTGCTAAAGTTGGAGAAGCGACTGCAGGAGCAAATTCCATATCCGGTGAGAATGAAGCTTTGGTCCGCATAGCCAAATCAAATGCTGATCGTCGGCAACGGGAAGCTGAATCATTAAGTCTCGCTACAGCATCTGAAAAAATTCAGGCTGCGCGTTCATTGAAAGAATCTTATGCGGCAGAAAAAGATGCAGAAATGGCGCGCGCGGATCGTGAACGCGCTACCCGTGAAGCGGATATCATAGTGCAGTCAGAGATCGCAAAACGACGAATCGAAATTGATGCTGAAGCAGAGGCAGAAAGAACAAGGCGAATAGCGAGAGGAGAAGCTGATGCAGTGTTCATGCGCAAAGAAGCCGAAGCAAAAGGTCTTTATGAAATATTGCAAAAACAGGCAGATGGTTTTGATGAAGTGGTCAAGGCCGCCGGTGGTAATCCACGTGATGCCGTATTGATGTTGATCGCTGATAAACTTCCTGAACTGCTCAAGATCCAGGTGGAAGCCATTAAGAATATTAAAATTGATAAAGTCACTGTCTGGGAAGGAGGCAACCAGGATGGCAATGGAAGCAACACCTCAAATTTTATAGCAGGCATGTATAAATCAGTTCCGCCTTTGAGTGAACTATTTAATATGGCAGGTATGGATCTTCCATCCTATCTCGGAAAAAAGGAAAAACAGGAGAATGATGTAGAGGAGGTGAAAGTGATTGAGCATAAAAAATGATTAAAATTTCAAATGCTTCACCGTCAGTTTATCATGTATCAGCTGTCGTAGTGAATCTATTCCGATATCAAGATGTGTTGCTGCAAAATTTCCGGTGACGGCGAGATCACTGTGCGTTGTTTTGACACCTTCAGGAACCATGGGCATATCTGATACGAGCAAAAGTGCACCTGTAGGAATGCCATTATGAAAGCCGACACTAAAGAGTGTAGCTGTTTCCATGTCGACGGCGGTGGCTCTGATCTTGTTGAGGTATTTTTTAAATTTTATATCAAATTCCCAGACTCTTCTGTTGGTGGTGTATACAGTGCCGGTCCAATAATCTTTTGCATAATCACGGATGGTCGTAGATATAGCTTTTTGCAGAGCGAATGCAGGAAGTGCCGGTACTTCGGCGGGAAAATAATCATTTGAGGTTCCTTCTCCTCTGATGGCTGCTATCGGCAGGATCATATCGCCAACTTTATTTTTTTTCATTTTCAGGCCACCACATTTCCCCAGAAAGAGACATGCTTTTGGTTTGATCGCCATCAATAAGTCCATGATCGTGGCTGCATTGGCGCTGCCCATGCCGAAATTGATGATCGTGATCTCCTCGGCAGTGGCGCATTGCATAGACAGGCCCTGTCCATAAATTTCCACATTAAATTTTTTGGCGAACACATCCACATAGTGTGAAAAATTGACGAGTAGAATATACCGCTCGAACTTATCGAGTGACATTCCTGTATATCTGGGTAACCAATTGTTGACGATGTCGGATTTTGTTTTCACAGTTTGGATTTACGATTTACTAATTACGATTTACGAATAATGAATAGCGATTGTGATCTCTCAATTTTAGCCGCAAATTCCGCAAATTATCGCAAATTAAATTTTACACACGACTCACTTAAGTGTTTTACACAGACAGGTGCAAGCCCTGTCAATACTATTCACCACTCACCACTCACTACTCACTACTTTTCATTTCATGATAAACGGATGTCTTCACATCTTCATTTTTTCGAACTTCAATTTTGAGAAGACGGCGTAATGCATCTGCATCCGCTTCGTCAATCCATCGATCGATTTCTCCATTTGATGATGCTCTGTTGGCACTTATATTTTCACGCACTGCATAGAGGACGGCGGCAACATGTTTACAGACAGGGCCGTGTTCGAAGGGACATGTACACTGCCATGTCGTAATGACATCATGTCCTTCGAGTAAAACATGGTAGGTTTCATTTCCATCAATGACTGCAGTCCAACCTTCAGCCGTCTGTTTCAGCATGGTCACCTGGCTGGCGTCAAAATATTCCTTTCCGCGCTCGGTGATCAGAAAGTGAACTTCGTCTTCAAAATTGTCTACGGTGATGCTCATTGGCGAAGTACTCTTCCTATTTTAGTCTGATCACCTGCTGTGCACACGATCATATACAATCCACCCGGAAGTTTTGACAGGGAGAGATGGTTTGATGATGTCGTACCCCGATCTACAGTGATACCGCTTGTATTGATGATCCTGTAGTCAAAACCATCGATCGCAGCTGACCAATCAACAGAGACATATTCAGTCGTTGGATTCGGAAAGAAAGTCAGTTCATCACCTTTGACGTACACATCTTTTGTGCCTGAGGCACCGATAAAGGATTTGAAAAATGCAATCGAAACGGGAATCGCTGCGTATGCGCAGGCTACATGAGTTAAATTAGGATTGACATCCAATGCCTGCACATCGGTTGCTCCCAATTCATGCATCACAGAATCGGCGATGATGGCATTGATAAAAGGTACAGTTTCGTCTGCCTGGCAATAATATAATCGCGTAGGAGAAGAAGGTGCCCAGTTATAAGTATCATTTTCCTGCATCGCTAAATTGAGAGGATGGTTTGGATTGTGAATAATCGCATCCAGGATACTATCCTGAAGTATCCTGTTTGGAATGGTTTCTCCGGCGGCTGCAAGACCGGCGATAAGTTCTGCTGATAGCTCAGAACGAGGGATACTATGGTTATAAAAAGCTCTTATACTTGTGGCATAAGGCTCCTTGAATATTTGACCAATATCTGCATAGAGATTGTAAGCTTCGTTATAGCTCAGAAAAAGATTAGCGAGATAACCCGGATCACCGGATCCATTATTAATAATCCCGTCTCTCAGGACACCAGATATGCTGTAAATCCCGGACATATGTGCTGCTGCCGTCACCGGAATGATGATAGACCAGTAATCATCAATTAATTTATGCAATGCCATCGAGGCATGACCTCCTTGCGAGTACCCTGAAAGAAATAGATAGTTAGGATCTACATCGGCAGGATGGTCGAATTCTAAAAATTCATATCCTGCAAAAAGCATATCAAGTGACGCTGAGGCCTCTGAGGCTGCATGCAACCAGGGATGAAATCCTCTGGAATCTCCCAGTCCAATATAGTCAGGTGCAAATGTGGCAAATCCAAAAGCTGCATAGGCCATAGCCGCTTCGTATCCTCCTCTGAGTCTGGAAGGTACATCGGTTGTGCTATCGATTGTGCCATGTTCATATACGACAACGGGCAGTTGGGTGCCAGGGGGAACCTGAGGTATCACGATAAGTCCTGAGGCTGTATCCAAAGCACTGTGGATATCAGTTGTCTTGTATCGGATCTTATACAAATCAACTCCATAATCCACTGTTTGCTGAAATATTATAGATAATGTCAACTGGGAATAGCTGCCCAGATATGTATAATCCACAATATAATCCTGGGCGATGACCGGCTTTGCCGCCATGAACAGCGAAAGGATAATGAAGAGTTTTTGCAGAGATTTGCTCATGATATGAATAGGTGTTTGATAATGATCAGGTAAATCAAATTTTACTATCGGTCAAAAATATAACTAATTTGGCGAATATATAACTTGCTGCAATCTGACCCATGTATAGCATAGAACATATAGGAATAGCTGTAAAATCACTTGTTGAAAGCGATTCCCTGTTTCACAAACTCCTTGGTAGTCCATCTTACAAGCATGAAGAGGTGGCATCTGAAAAAGTGATTACTTCGTTCTTCATGACTTCGCACAGTAAAATTGAATTGCTTCAGGCTACTCATGAGGACAGTGCGATTCATCGCTTTATAGATCGAAGAGGTGAAGGGATTCATCATATAGCTTTTGAAGTGGCAGATATTAAAGCCGAGATGAAGCGTCTGAAGGAAGAAGGATTTGAATTGTTGCGGGATGAGCCGCACAGAGGAGCTGACCATAAATGGGTTTGTTTCATTCATCCGCGCTCTGCAAATGGTGTGTTGGTGGAATTATGTCAGACTATTCAGGATGATACTGTGACAGAGAGTGATGCACTGGAGTCCTGAACAAATCATCATCGCGTTTATCGGAGCATTTTTTGCCGGATTCATCAATGCATTGGCCGGTAATGGATCTGTCATTACACTCACTGTTCTCACAGAGTTGATAGGGCTTCCCGGAAATATAGCGAATGGTACTAATCGTATAGGTGTTTTTCTGAATACGGTAGGTGCGATGAAAGGGTTTGCACATAAGAAGGTTGAATATTTTTTGTATGTGAAATATATTTTGCCCGTTGTCATCGGAGCATTGGGTGGAATAGCAGTAGCAACACAAGTGTCGAGTGACCAATTTATGCATGTGTTCAGGTTTCTGATGTTGTTGATGTTGATTGTGATCCTTGTCAATCCTGAACGATGGTTGATCGTGAATCCGGAGAAGAGTATGATCCCGCGGTGGATAGAGTGGCCATTGTTTCTGATCCTTGGTTTTTATGGAGGATTTATTCAGATGGGCATGGGTGTTTTTTTCCTGGCGGTATTGGTATTAGTGACGAGATTGCCCATGATTGAAGCGAATGCTATTAAGGCAGTTTCGATTGGGATATTTACGTTGATAGCAGTTATTATTTTCGCTTTTGCGGGACAGGTAGTGTGGTCTATTGGATTGATAATGGGTGTGGCGCAATTTTTTGGTGGGTGGTTGTCGTCACATTATGCAAGTCGTATTCCGGGGGCGGCGAAGTTTGCTTATGTTATCCTGGTGATTGCGGTGATTTTGTCGGTGGTGAAGTTGTTTCATATTGTGTAAGAGGGTAAGAGAGTAAGAGAGTAAGAGGGTAAGAGAGTAAGAGAGTAAGAAAGTTAGTAAGCAAGAATGGTAATGTAGAGACAGCGGCTTGCCCCTGTCTTGGTATAACCAAAAAAGGATAATACATTAACGCGCCAATACCCAGTATGCAATAATCGGAATGCATTGACAGTGCCTTGCCCCTGTCTT
>JBATMM010000621.1:0-3712 GCA_049289835.1 Saprospiraceae bacterium
GGAACGTCCCGGCTTTTCCAAGCGTACTGATCGATTGACCCATTATCGCTGACCCAATATTCTGAATTTCACCCAGAACACCTACTCCTCCTGCATTAGCATGCGATCCTTTCACACCGGCAAATCCTGCAGTAGTGCTATAACCATACACTCCATGATTTATAAATGAAAATCCAAAAACACCGACACCTGTATTGCTTGTGCCCACTACACCAAGACCATTGGAATTGTCACCCCAGACACCCATTGTATTTGAAGGAATGATGCCGCTACCGGTGCTGCCTCGTTTTCCATAAAGTGCGCTGGAACCATTGATGTTGCCGAGATTTGTAATTCCGAATATTGAGGTAGCACTTGAAGAAGCGGCACTAAATGGAAGCGAGAGAGAGTCATTGCTTCCTTTCCATTTGTTATTAAAGCCGTCCCACTTTAATACCTGCTTATCTAATGGTACACCGAATGCTACATCCAGGTTTTGAATTTTTGCTACAGTTGGTGTTGGATAATTCCCGGTAAGATCACCACCTGCAGGCCCTAAAGGAAGTATGGGTGTGCCACTGTTTAGAATTTCTTTCCATATACCACCGAATGCAAACCAAAAACTATGTGAATCGACATCATACACGAGCAATCCTTCTGCAGGTGAGATGATCGATATTCTTTCATTTGTTCTCAGCCGTGGCACCAATACACCTTTGGTATGACTTGAGACATCAAGCATGGCAGAGGCATCTGCAGGAATGCCATTCTCATTGACAGAAACACCTTGTGTATATCCTGTCACCAGGATGCATAAAACGAAAACGGATGTGAATAGATTTTTCATTGTTTATTATTTTATGATCCAAATGTATGTCCGCTGTATAGAGATGGAATGGAATAATGATTCTATGGTAAGGGAAAATGATTGAAAGGAAAATGAGCTGAATAAAAAAAGAAAAAGCGCTGAACCGGAGTCAGCGCCTTTCGAAAAAAAGATGGGATTGATTTCTTTATATCATTGTATTATTCTTTAATGGGCGAAGCTTTCAATGCATTAAGTTGTTGTTGTAAATTATTGATAAGGATTTGTTGTTCCTGTATGGCTTTAATTGTGATCGCTGCAAATTCCTGGTAGGCGATTCCTTTTGTACCGTCTTCGCTTGTAAAGACCACTTCCGGATAAACGGTTTCTACTTCCTGCGCGATAAATCCATAATGAGCGGGTGATCCTTCATTCTGGTTGGTATAGAGATAGGATTTTGGTGACAGTAGTTGGATTTTGTCAAGAGCGCTAGTGATGGGTGTAATTTCTTTTTTGATCCTTATATCCGAGCCATTGACAAAATCACCGGTGGTTGAAATGTAGGCCCAATGTCCTGCTCCCTGATCTTCATATTCAAATCTCAGATAGTTTCCATTGTCAACATAGGTGCGCCAAAAGTGATTCGCCGTATTGGTGAGCTTTATGCCTCTGGTCGTATTGCCACCGCTGCCACTTTTTTGATTTATATCCAGATCGCTCGTAGGCATTGCATTGTTGATACCCACAAAAGCTGAAGCTGCACCTGTACCGCCTAAAGTCATACAATTGCTGCAATTGACAGATGCTTCTGCACCAATGGCTGTTGCATAAATTGAATTGGAGATAGATACATCTGCCTGATATCCTAAAGCTGTATTTTTATATCCGGTTGAATTGCTTTCCAGTGACCTACTCCCCACAGCCGTATTGCCTGAGCCGGTTGTATTGACATACAAAGAGGAATCACCTACTGCTGTATTGTAAAGTCCAATTACATTATTTAATAAAGCATGCGTACCCAATGCAGTGTTTTTCCTTCCGTTGGTATTTTTGGATAATGACTCATAACCAACAGCCGTGTTGGAGTAACCGGTGGTGTTCGTCATCAGGGACTTACTTCCTATAGCGGTATTTTTAGTGCTGTGATTTGGGGTCGTTGCACTATAACTATTATTATATAATGCACTGTCCCCGACGGCTACAAGATTTGATTTAGTAATATTTGAGTAGAGTGCCCTTTTCCCTATGGCAACATTACTGAAACCGGTGGAATTATAGTTTAATGATGCTACACCTAACGCTGTATTTCCGGAGCCGGTAGTATTGTTTGACAAGGATTCATTCCCGATCGCAATATTCTCATCAGCGGTTTGATTGTTTGACAGGGCATTTGATCCAATACCTAAATTGCCACGTCCTGATGTATTGAAATACATCGCTGAGTTCCCAATGGCGATATTAAAAAAACCTGTATTATTTTTTAAGGCGGTTTGTCCAATTCCGATATTATTAGTTCCACTTAAAGCCTGGATCCCAGCACTTTGTCCAATGTAATAATTCTTATGTATGTGATCGAATTTTGCACACTGTATGTTGTTTGTTTTAAATACAAGCGGTATGTCATCTGTTGTTCCGATAAAGTTTGTTCCCGGAGTTGTTCCTGCATTACCATCAGTCTTCCATCCGGTATTAGATATTCCGGAAGCGATATCCAGCCAGTTTGTTCCATTATAAAACATGAAAGTTTTTTTATCCGTATCATAGATGAGCAGGCCTGAAGCAGGCGCAGTGATGGCACTGCATTGGGCGGTGGTCATACGAGGTATTAATATCCCTTTGGCATTACTTGATATATCCAGAATAGCGCTCGCAGCCGGAGCATTGCCTGAATTATTTATAGCTACATTTTGCGCTATCAGGGACATTGCGGACCAGCAAATCAGACATATGGTCAACTTTATTTTCATCTCTTTTCGGATTTGATATAAATCTATTTTGAGACTCAGAGTTGGCCAGGTAATTTTGATTGAAAGGCGGTTTTAAATGACTATGAGGAATAAATCAGTGAAGAAATTCGTTTTTCATCACTGTTCATTCGAACCGAAAGCATCGATAGAAAATTGTAAACACTACCGGATAGTACCGATTATATGGGATTGGACTCAAATAGGTTTAATACACAAAACCTTATAATTTATTATCAAACTGGAGATCTTCGCCGGAATTTTTAGGAGAGATGCCAAATCGATAGGAAAAACCAAGATAGATGACCTGTGAATTTCTCTTACGCGTTACTTTCTGGTATAATTCATCCGCATCGATTATGTTTCTCCATTGAAGTGTTTTAAATAAATCAGATATGGTCAGGGTGAGAGAACATTTGTTATGAAATAGTTCCTGTCTGAAACCTGCATTGACAAAATATACCGGCAATAACTTTCCCTGAGCAGTCAGTGTAGATGATCTGTAAGTGGCATTGAATTGTATTTTTGTGGACTTGAAAACATTGAAGTATGCGGCCAGTTTTGTATCAGAAGAAATACTGGTGCGCTCTTCATACCCAATATTTTCCGCATCAATGAGTTGATAAAATATGTTGCTGTTGAGATTGAAATGATAATTTTTAGAGGGTGTCCATGAGAGTGCACATTCAAGTCCTCCCCAGCGTTCTTTTTCAATATTGAGTGGAACAGTGAGTGTTGTAGAATCATTGATATACCTCGTCACATCTGAAAATTCGTCGTGGGTCTGTTTATAATAAATCGAGGGGAAGAATGACAGGTGTTCAGTGTGGTATCGAAACTCCAGTTCAATAGAATGAATCTGTTCCGGCTTAAGAAGTGGATTTCCTGCTTCGATTTCACGAGGAGTGATATATTCAGGGAAAGGGTTAAGTTCATCGGGATCCGGCCTGTCAATCCGATGGCT
>JBATMM010000622.1:0-2101 GCA_049289835.1 Saprospiraceae bacterium
AAAGAAATTGCATTTAGTCCTTTACGAGAGTGCCGATCATTTCGCCATCCATTATTCTCTTAAGATTTCCCGGGGTATTGATATTGAATACAATGATGGGCAGATTATTTTCCTGGCAGAGTGTGAATGCCGTCATATCCATGACAGCGAGGCCATCGCGGATCACTCTTGAAAAAGATATCTGATCTAATTTGACGGCATCTTTATTCTTGAGTGGATCAGAGGTATATACACCATCCACACGGGTTCCTTTCAGAATGATTTCGGCATTGATTTCATTGGCACGCAAAGCTGCGGCACTGTCTGTTGTGAAATAAGGATTACCGATACCTGCACTAAAGATGACTACGCGTCCCTTTTCAAGATGGCGGATAGCACGGCGGCGGATATAAGGTTCTGCGATCGATTTCATTTCAATGGCAGATATCAGCCTTGTGTACATTCCTGTATGTTCCATTGCACTTTGAAGCGCCATACCATTGATCACAGTAGCCAACATACCCATGTAATCTCCTTGTACTTTTTCTATGCCAGTAGCCTGAGCCTGAAGTCCGCGAAAAATATTTCCTCCTCCAATGACGATTGCGACCTCGACGCCCATGTCTACAATGGCTTTGATCTCGTCTGCATAATGCCTGAGCTGCTGGGGGTGAATACCATAGGATTGATCTCCCATCAGGGATTCTCCACTCAGCTTTAGAAGAACGCGTTTATATTTTGCCATATCTGAAATTGGGAATACGAATTTAACTCGCTTTTTTCTTTTGTTCTTTTTTCCATTCTCGCGAAGGGATACAAAAAAGGCGAATCATTTACGATCCGCCTTTTTATTTTTTTTCGATTCAACCTAATTTAATGTGTCTGAATCCAGTCACTGTCAAATCTTTATTGATGCTCTTCAGGTAGGCCTCGACCGACAAGCTATTGTCTTTCACAAAAGCCTGGGCGAGGAGTGTATTGTCCTTGAAGAATCTGTTTAGTTTTCCAAGAGCGATTTTTTCAAGCATCTCTTCAGGCTTTCCTTCCTGACGTGCAAGTTCTTTGCCGATTTCAATTTCTTTCTCTATGATAGAGGCATCGACGCCATCCTTATCCAGAGCAACCGGTTTCATAGCAGCTACCTGCATTGCTACGTCGCGGCCGGCTTCTTTGAATTCAGCATCGGCTTTATTAAGTCCAACGATGACACCAGCTTTGTTGCCCATGTGTATATATGAAACGACCAAAGGCGCTTCTATTTTCTGATAATCAGCGAGCTCTATTTTCTCACCGATAACACCCACCTGTTCGCTTACTTTTTCGCCGATGGTGATATTGTGATACGGTAGTGCGAGAAGATGTGCAAGGTCAGCCGGAAATTTATCCAATGCTATTTGTGCAAATTCTTTAGCCAGTTTGACGAAGTCTTCATTTTTTGAAACGAAATCTGTTTCGCTGCTCAATCTGATCACCACTCCTTTCTTGCTATCATCTGAAACCAAAGCTAATACGACACCCTCTTTTGCTTCACGATCCGCTCTTTTGATTGAAAGTTTTTGGCCTTTAAGGCGCAGTATTTCAATTGCTTTTTCTACATCGCCATTAGCTTCTGTCAAAGCGGCTTTGCAGTCCATCATTCCTGCTCCGGTCATTTCCCGCAGGTTCTTTACATCGGTAGCTGATATATTGCTCATTAATGTTGTCATTTGATAATAAAATTGTTCCTAACGTTTAGCAAAGCGCTTATCTCGCATCGGCTGATGATGCTGTTTCTTCCGCTACTTCTTCTTTTTCTTTTCCACGTTCTGCTAAACCTTCTTTGATCGCATTGGTGATATAATGTGTGATAAAAGAAATTGATTTTGATGAGTCATCATTTGCCGGGATTGGAAAATCTACCAGGTTAGGATCCGCATTCGTATCGACCATGGCAAATGTTTTGATACCCAGTTTTTTTGCTTCTGCCAGTGCAAGATGTTCGCGTCCGATATCGACGATGAAGACTGCATGTGGAAGGCGATTGATGTCTGAGATACCACCTAATACTTTATTGAGCTTATTCATCTCACGTGTCAATGTTAGGCGTTCTTTTTTTGTAGTGCTTGATAATGTTCCATCTGTG
>JBATMM010000623.1:0-7080 GCA_049289835.1 Saprospiraceae bacterium
CGACCTTTGGAATGAATCCATCATTCACCCATAATACTCAGGCACAGACCCACAATCTATCTTCAATAACGCAACGGAATGGACGAGAAAGATATATTTAAGTTGGCCATACCCCTGGTGGCAATACCCATAGCCGGGGTTTGGCTCTTCAAACATCACTTTGCTGACCACAATAACGCCAGGCGGCTTTTGACATTTAAGAATCTGGATGAAGGCATGGTCGAACTTGATAAAATAAGCCATGCTGCTGATTTAAAAATTGACAACGATTGGACGCTTTATCAAAACCTGGTTCATTGCACACAAAGCATAATGTACTCGATGACAGGATATCCGGAAAATAAACCAATGCTTTTTCAAAAGACGATAGGAAGCCTCGTATTTAATCAATTTGAACACCAGGGATATATGCGACATAATCGCAATGAACCCATTCCGGGTGCCACGCTCATTCAACCTAATGGGAATAACTCCGAAGCCATCTCAGAACTGAAAAAAGCTATTATTGCATTTGAAAATTATGACAAGGAGCTTAAACCACATTTTGCCTATGGCAAATTATCAAAATCTCAATTTGCTGCAGCTCATTGTATGCACCTGGCAGATCATTTCGCGATCATGACGTATTGATATCAACACAGGACATATCCGAAAATATTCCATTTCTCAACATCAGAATTTATATTGTAAAACTATTTGGTGTGTAGAAAAAAAACAGTGCTGATTTATACGAATTAAGTAAAAAGAAATAAAACGATATGAATAAAATTTCCATTGGACAACGATTTCGATATAAGTTTGATAACCTGATGAGTAAAGGTCCTCTGGCGATGATGGCCCTATTAGGTCTTATGTCATTATTGGTGGTGGCTATTGCAGGCGCGCTTCTGTGGCTGCTCCACATTGGCCCTGAAGGTGAATCCCCTTTGAATTTTGTCGAAGGATCATGGCAGAGTTTGATGCGCACACTGGATTCGGGTACAATGGGCGGTGATAATGGATGGCCTTTCCGGATTATTGCCCTTATCGCTACGCTTGGAGGAATTTTTATTGTGTCCGCATTGATCGGGGTACTGTCCAATGCTATTAATGACAAACTTGAAGAATTACGTAAAGGAAAAAGTTTTGTCATTGAAGATAATCACACGCTTATTTTAGGATGGTCTTCAAAAATATTTACCATCATATCAGAATTG
This sequence comes from Saprospiraceae bacterium, assembly GCA_049289835.1. Classification (GTDB taxonomy): domain Bacteria; phylum Bacteroidota; class Bacteroidia; order Chitinophagales; family Saprospiraceae; genus Opimibacter. The sequence goes on from JBATMM010000623.1 coordinate 1,197, forward strand.
GTGATTGCAAATGAAAATAATAAAAAACCACGTATTGTGGTACTGGCGGATAAAGATAAAGTCGAGATGGAAGATGAAATCCGCAGTAAAATCGAGGATTTAAAAAATACAAAGGTGATCTGCAGAAGTGGCAGCCCAAATGATATGGTCGATCTTAACATTGCTAATCCACACGGATCAAAATCAATCATAGTCATCGCTGCGGAAGAAGGGAATGCTGATCCTTTAACCATTAAAACAATTTTAGCTATCACTAATCACCCTGAAAGAAGAGACAGGCCATATCACATCGTAGCTGAAATAAAGGATGAAAAAAATATTGAAGTAGCCAAAATGGTGGGTAAAGATGAAGTTGAACTGGTGCTCACTGATGATGTCATCGGGAAAATCATGGTGCAGACTTCTCGTCAGAGTGGCTTAAGCATTGTATACACAGAATTGATGGATTTTGACGGAGCAGAAATTTATTTCAAAGAAGAAAAGGAATTAACGGGGCGCACATACGCTGATGCCATTTTCGTCTATGAAGATTCAGCAGTTATTGGACTTCAATATGCCAATGGGTCAGTAAAGGTTAATCCTCCAATGGATTATATCCTCAAACAAGGTGATAAGATAATTGCCATCACTGAGGATGATGACACCTTAGTCATGTCTAAAGAAAAAAACTATGCTATATCGGAAAATGCAATTACAAATTTTGATTCAGATAAAGTGATTGCTGAGCGGATACTGATGTTAGGTTGGAATAAACGGGGCATGGTCATCATTCGTGAAATGGACAATTATGTTGGCCCAGGATCGCACATGAAAGTTGTATCTACTTTTGACAGTGACAAAACCGACATCCTTGAACTACAAAAAACATTAAAAAATATTGATCTGGAATTTCAACATGCAGATACTTCAGCCAGAGAAGTGATTGATCATTTAGATATTACTTCATTCAACAGTGTCCAATTACTTTGCTATAAGAGTGAAATGGATATCCAGGATGCTGATGCCCAGACCCTGATCTCTCTATTGCATATCCGCAGGATCATGGAGGAGACTGGAAAAGATATGAAGATCGTGAGTGAAATGCTTGATATGCGTAACAGGGACCTGGCTGAAGTCACAAAAGCAGATGACTTCATCGTCAGTGATAAATTGATCAGCCTGCTGATGTCACAGGTTTCAGAAAATAAATATCTGATGCGCGTGTTTGACGATTTATTTAATGCGGAAGGAAGTGAAATTTATCTCAAACCTATGAGTGACTATATTAAACCGGGGGAGAAAGTTGATTTTTATACCATTCTTGAAAGTGCAAAACGAAAAGGACATACGGCGATCGGATACAGAATAGCTTCATTAGTACATGATAGCCACAAAGCTTATGGTATAGTTGTAAACCCTGTCAAATCGAAGCAGCTGTCTTTTGATAAGTTGGATAAGATTATAGTCCTTGCGGAGGATTGACAATGGACCATGGACAATAGACCATTGACAATAGTCAATTAGCAATTAGCAATTAACAAAAGACGGTTAAGAAACTGCGAATTCGCAATTCGAAATGGAAAATACTAACTAAAAATAAATTGTTCGCCTTGGTCCATTGTCCATGGTCCATGGTCTATACTACAATTGTTTCCTTATTATACTTACTTCTGTACTCGATCGGCGACAATCCCGTTATTTTTCTGAATACGGTTCTGAACGCCTTGGTATCATTATATCCTACGTCATACATGATCTCATTGATATTTTTTCGGGTCGTTTCAAAACTCTTTTTGGCCGCTTCAATTTTTACTCTCTGGATATATTCTACAACTGTATTTGATGTAGCTTTTTTAAATCTTCGTTCAAGATTTCGGCGACCTAATGCGAGCATAGAAGCTAATTCATCGACTGTAATTTTTTCCTGGAAATTATTTTCAATAAATTCCTGTGCATGCTTGATGGATTCGTCGCTATGTTCCTTCTGTCCCTGGAACATAATAAAAGGAGATTGATTTTGCCGGTCGATTTCAATCGCAAATACTTTTGCAGATAAGACTGCCAGTTCACGGCCAGCATATTTTTCGATCAGGTAAAGGATAAGATTCTGGTATGAAAAAGCACCACCGCTGGAATATGTACCCTGTTCGTCTGTGATGATTTGTTCTGTTACCAGGTTTACATTCGGAAACATTTTTCTGAACTGGTTGGCGGCCATCCAATGGGTTGCACATTTTCGTCCATCCATTAATCCTGTTGAGGCCAAAATAAAAGCACCCAGGCAAAGGCTTGCTACTTCTGATCCGTTTTTATATTGTTTTGTAATCCATGGAATGAACTCCCTGTTCGCTCCTAGTGCTTCCTGAATATCGCCGTCAACAGCCGGAATGATGATCAGGTCAGTCTTCTTAACCTCGTCTATAAGAAGGTCGGCATGAGCCGTAAAAGAGCCGCCACTGAGCTTTGTTTCTTTCGTCAATCCGACCAGCTGCACTTTAAACAATGGCGGGGCTCCTCTGAATTTCATAAACTCATTGACCTGAGTCAGTAATTGCCGGGAACCTTCAAGACTGCCCAGGATAGCGCCTTTAGGTACGAGGATTGAGATGTGTTTCATGCCTCAAAAATATAGAAACAGATTGTCGCAATCAACCCCTGTGAATGGCGGAATGTACCCCCGAGAAAAAACAGAGCCTTTCAATAGGTCCTAAAGCCTGATGAAGGCTTCCAAAATTTGGGATTTATTTATCAGCCCATCTCACCAATTAATGCAGCAAAATCTGAACATAAGACTAATATGGATGGTTATAGTTCGATTCAAAATAATGGTGGAGGTGCTCTTGATCAGCCTGAAGGCCATTGTAATAGCTGTCGTAAACAACCTATTAGATTGCCGCATTTAATCCCCTTTTCATATAAATGTTGCTGATACATTTGTAACCGGGATATAAATGACTAAAAAATAAATACTTAAACAAAATCATAAATTATGAAAACAATATCCTTCCTCTTTGTCATTCTCACGGTTCTTTCTTTCACATCTGCTCCACCGGCAACCTGGACGCTGGATGACGCGCATTCAAATCTTCGTTTCGAAGTTACGCACCTGATGGTTTCAGAAATAGAAGGTTCAATAAAGATTACTTCGGCCACTCTCGATACGCCTAATGAAGATTTTACCGATGCCAAAGTGACATTGAAGGCAGATATGAATACGATCGATACCGACAATGACGGGCGCGATACTCACCTGAAGAGTGGAGATTTTTTCGATGTTGAAAAATTTCCGGAGATGACATTTTCTAGTGAATCCTTTAAGAAAACGGAGGATAAAAAATATGTGGTTACAGGACCACTGACTTTTCATGGCCTCACTAAAACTGTCACCTTAGATGTCATCGCTAATCCCGGCACACAGCCCTGGGACAAAAAAGAAATCGTTGGTTTTAAAGTGACCGGAAAAATAAATAGATCGGATTATGGCATTGGAGTTTCTACACCATCCGCTGTGCTGGGTGAAGAAGTTGAGATTATCGGGAATGTTATTTTTGCAAAAAGCTAAGTGGTGAATAGTCAATAGTGAGTAGTCAATAGTGAAAAATCATGACCATCTTGAAAATCTGCGTTCAATTTTTTAAAGGATAAAAGATGATAGAAGTATTTAAGACGAATGTAATCAACGATGAGCATGCAAAAATGCTTATTGATCAGATTCATTTTGAATTCTCTCATTATAAAGTGAATTTTGATCTGGAAGATTGCGACAAAATTTTACGGGTGGAAAGCGTAACTGGATATGTTGATTCCTCGATTCTGATTAATCTTTTAGATTCGTTTGGTTTTTATGCTGAAATATTACCTGATGATGATCCAACTGAAAGGAATTACACTATAGATCTTGTTACGCAGTCTTCAATCGAATTTTAAAATCGAAGAATGTTTCTAAATATGTAGTGGCCTGTTCTCCGTAGCGGCAAGAGCAGCCTCTCGCACGGCCTCGGTATAGGTTGGATGTGGATGTGAAATGCGGGCCATATCTTCAGCAGATCCCCTGAATTCCATCAATGTCACAGCTTCCATGATCATATCAGCCGCTCTCGCACTCAACATATGAACACCCAGCACTTCATCCGTATCTTTATGTGCTAAAACTTTAATCATTCCTTCAGTATCCCCGCTCGCTCTTGCCCGACCCAATGCCTTGATTGGAAATTTTCCAATTTTGTAAGGAATATTTTCTGCCTTTAATACCTCTTCTGTCTTACCAACGGATGCAAATTCAGGCCATGTATACACGACTGCAGGAATTAAATTATAATCAATGTGCGGCTGTTGTCCGGCCATCGTCTCCGCAACATACATTCCTTCTTCCTCTGCCTTGTGTGCGAGCATAGCGCCTTTGATCACATCACCGATAGCATAGATGTTGGGTTCATCAGTCTGCAAATGCTCATTCACATTGATCCTTCCCTTTTCATCAAGTTTTACATTAGTTTTTTCCAAACCCACTCCTTCCGTAAAGGGCCGACGACCAATAGCAATCAGGCAATACTCTGTTTCAATAGATTTATTCTCAGGCACATCACCTCGCGATTTGAACGTGACAAGTGCTTTGTTAGCATCGCCCTTCACGGACAATACTTCATGATTGAGATGAAACGTAATGCCCAGTTTTTTCAAAGAGCGCATCAATTCTTTACTACAATCCGTATCCATACCTGGCAAAATCCTATCCATGTATTCGATCACGTCAACTTTCGTCCCAAGCCTTGCAAACACAGAGCCTAATTCAAGGCCGATAACACCTGCACCGATGATCACCATACTTTTTGGAAGGGTAGTGATGTTCAATGCTTCTGTTGAAGTAATTATTCTCTTCTTGTCGTATCCCATAGCGACTGGAGTGATCGGTTTAGAACCAGTTGCGATAATTACTTTTTTAGTTTCAAGAATAGTTTCCTTTTTATCCTCTGAAACTACTTTGATATGTGTGGCATCATTGAAAGAAGCGTGTCCTGTGAAAACGTCAATTTTATTTTTCTTCATCAGGAATGTGACCCCATCACAAGTTTGTTTCACGACATCATCTTTACGCTTGATCATCTGTGCCAAATCAAGTGAAATTTTCTCTGCTGTAATGCCATGCTCACCAAAACTATTTTTAAGCTGATGATAATGCTCTGAAGAATCAAGTAATGCTTTTGAAGGAATACATCCTACATTGAGACATGTACCACCCAGTGTGCTATACTTCTCAATGATTGCTGTTTTCAATCCTAATTGAGCAGCACGTATGGCAGCTACATATCCTCCTGGTCCGGAGCCTATAATCACTACGTCATAAATCATGATGCAGGCGGCGTTTGTGGAGGTCTGTCTCCTTCAGGACGAGGTCCTCGGTTACGATTACGATTACGATTATTCTTCTTTTTCTTTGGTTGTCCCTGAGGTGTCGAGCCATCTGTTGGCTTAACCATACTTTGATCCTGCCTCTGTTGTTGCTGACGTTGATCTGGTTTAGGTTGCTGAGGATCACGTGGCAGTCTTGGCTGATTATCGTCACGTCTTTGTCTCGCCTGATCATCACGCTTCGGTCTTTGCTGATTCTCATCTCTCGGCGGTCTTGGCTGATTATCATCACGTGGTGGCCTTGGCTTCTGATCATCACGACGAGGCCTGTCGGTTCGGTTTTGTGGTTGTTGCTGACCCGAGGTCTGAGAACCTTCTCTTTTCTCGCCGGGTTTGTTTTTCTTCTTGTTGCGTTTCTTTTTGTGATCAGGTAATTCAATCACACCGGTCACATCTGCAAAGTCATATTTTTCTTCTTCAGCCACTATATCTTTTGGATCCATGAGCTGATCAGGAACTTGTCCTTTAAGATTCATATCCTTGATCAACTTCACAC
>JBATMM010000624.1:0-17101 GCA_049289835.1 Saprospiraceae bacterium
TGGGGCGGAAATAAATCATGCGACCGGTTGGAACTCCTGGGTCAGTCTGATCCGATAGATCATGCCAACTGGAAAGAATATAATTTTGTTTTGCGACCAAGGGAAGATTATACATATATCACGATTGAAGCTTATTATGCAGATCCGGATAAGCCTGCAAACAATGGTCATATCATGGTGGACAATCTTTCTCAGATCACTGAAATGGAATGTAAATAAATTTTTGATGGTTGCTGAGTTGAAGCACAAGGATGAGTGAAGCAGGTCGAAGCATTGGATTTTTGAATTATTTGGATCAACCTGTAAGTATGTTTCTCGATATAGGATTCATCAATAAATCTTTTATTTCTTGAATGTCAATAAGTTTCTCATCCATATCTATGAAGACGGAAAGCAAAATTATTATTAGATTACTTTGTTTTGAAGTAATACGACTTTGCATTGTTAATTTTTCAAATGGTCAGGATACGATTTATTTGAGAAACCCATCTTTTGAAGATAAGCCGAGGTCGGGAAGCGTTTATTCTTCTCCTATAAAAGATTGGACGGATTGCGGATTAACAAACTTTCCTGATGAAAGTCCGCCGGATATATTTTCATCTCGTGTTAGCTATTGGGGCGTTAGTTTAAATCCCTATGATGGTAAAACGTATTTAAGTGTGGTCACCAGGTACAATGATTCGTATGAATCCATTTCGCAGTCTCTGAGCAAGCCTCTTGACACAGGCAAATGTTATCGCCTAACTGCCTTTCTTGCTTTGTCAGAAAAATACGAAAGTGGTACTTTACGCATGCCACTTGTTGAATTCCATGAAGGAAATCGTTATGGTACAAGGACAGCGACTGAAAATTTTTCAAATCCTGTTGAATTATTCGTTTGGGGAGGTGATGCGTCTTGCAGAACTCATCAATTGTTGGTTCGCTCCGGACCTGTCAGTAATCATGATTGGGCTCAATACGAGTTAGAATTTTCTCCAAAAGAAACATACCAATACATTACGATCGGAGCCTTTTTTGAAAAAGGATATACGGAGCCTTACAATGGACACGTATTAGTAGATAACCTTTCTCCTATTTTTGAAATTGAATGCAAATAATTTCTTGCAAAGGCGCTAAGAAAATTTTAGATTTTGAATTAATAATTTCTCGCAAAGGTGCAAAGGAATTTTTTTACTTGTCAAGGTCGGAGATTTTTAAAAGTTCAAGGTCGGAGAGACTCGAACGTCAGGGATTTTTTTTTGCCTTATCGGAGTCAGATATTTTGGCAAGTTCGAGTTTGGAAACACTTGAACCTCAAAGAATTAAAATGGCTCGCAAAGCCGCAAAGGCGCAAAGAAAGACACTGATTACTGATTACTGATTACTTCATCTTCACTCTCTCACTCATCACACCTATTGCATTCATATCTTTCCAGAATCCGGGATAGGATTTACTCACCACTTCCGGATCTCTGATCACAATAGGATGAATACAAGCTAATGGTGTAAGGCACATGGCCATGCGATGATCTTCATAAGTATTGAATTTTGCTTTGTCTTTCCATCGTGCTTTACCAAAAAGTTTGCAGGATATGTCAGTACCTTCTTCGGAGACTTCCAGTGTCGTTTTGACTTTGGCCAATTCAGTCTGTATAGCTGTGATACGATCCGATTCTTTGATGCGCAATGTACTCAGGCCTGATAATTTTCCTTTTATGCCCAGACCGGCCATCGTCACCATTACGGTTTGTGCAATATCAGGACAAGGAGAAAAATCATAACTAAATTCTTTTATTTTTTCATGATTGGCGATCTTTTTTATCATCATGCCTCTCTCATTAAAAATAGTCTCTACACCAAATTGATGGTAGATTTCTTTTAGGACAGAATCGCCCTGCAAACTTTTTTCTGAAACTCCTTCTATTTGTATTTCCGCTTTCTCGGCCAATGCTGCTGCTGAATAGAAATAGGATGCTGCAGACCAATCTCCTTCTACAGTAAAGTCTTTTGCGATGTATTCACTATGCTTTACTGTGATTGTATTTCCCTCCCACACGTGAGTGGCACCGAACCACTCCATGATCGCCAGGGTCATCTTTATATACGGCAGGGAAACAGGATCATCTGCAAGATGGACTGTCAGACCTTTCGAAAGACAGGGTGCTATCATCAGCAATGCACTTGTATACTGACTGCTGATACCTGCCTGAAGTGTGACCTCATGTACATCCTTACCAATGGCTGATGGTTTGATTCTAAGCGGTGGAAATCCTTCTTTGTTGATATACGAGATATCCGCGCCAAGTGTCTGAAGCGCTTTGACTAATGTTCCGATAGGACGATGACGAAGCTGTTCGGAGGCGTCTAAAACAATCTCCCTATTACCAAGTACGGCTCTGGCTGTCATAAACCGATAGCTGCTTCCTGCGTGTCCACTATATAACTTCTCATCATCAGCCGAAAGCATCTTTTGCAATACGACAGTATCATCACTTTTGCTCAGATTGTGAATAATGAAAGGATCTTTACAAAGTGATTGGATGATCAGGACTCTGTTGGAAATACTCTTGGAAGGTTCAAGTATAATAGTGCCTTTCAGCCTTAGCTGTGCACATGAAACACGATAAATAGTTGACATAATGAATTATTCTTCCTCGTCCATTTTCTCCTCTTCCGCTCTTCGCAGTGCACCATCCTTGTCAAATGCAATGATGATATCTTTCACTAAGCGGTGACGTACTACATCATCTGCGTTGAGCCGGATAGTCGAAATCCCCTGAACATGTGACAATAAATCAATGGCTTTTTTCAAACCCGAATGTACACTCCTTGGTAAATCAATTTGTGTGAGGTCACCTGTGACAATACATTTCGCAGAAGGACCGAGACGTGTCAAAAACATTTTGATCTGTGGTATCGTCGCATTCTGTGCTTCATCAAGGATGATAAATGCATTGTCAAGCGTCCTTCCCCGCATATAGGCAAGAGGCGCGATCTCGATGATGCGATTCTGCATGAAATAATTGAGCTTGTCGATCTGGATCATATCATCGAGCGCATCATAAAGTGGCCTGAGATAAGGATCTATTTTTTCTTTCAGATCACCGGGGAGAAAACCAAGATTTTCACCAGCTTCTACTGCAGGACGAGTGAGAATTATCTTTTTGACAATAGAATTTTTCAGAGCTCTTACAGCCAAAGCAACAGCTGTGTATGTCTTACCTGTTCCGGCAGGCCCGACTGCAAAAACGACATCATGTGTCTCAGAAGCTTTGACCATTTTCTTCTGATTACGCGTCTTGGCTCTGATGGGTTTACCTGTGCGGCCGTATAGAATGACATTGTCGTCACCTATCGACGCCTGTTCGCCTTCGAATGTATGGGTACCATTGAGGAGCTCTTCTACGGTCTGGATAGGAAGTATTTTCTGGTCCTTCAGGATGCGAACCATCATTTCAAATTTATCCTTGGCGCTTTGGGTTTCTTTTTTCTTACCGACCAGTTTGATCTGATTGCCTCTGGAGGTGACCACTACTTCGGGGAAGGCCTTCCTGAATAAGTTGAGTTTGCTGTTATTTTGACCGAATAATTCTAGTGGATCAAGGTCCTCTATCGTCAGTGCAATCTCACTCTTTTCTTTAGCGTTTGCTTTTGTGGTTCCGATTTCTTTTTTACTGTTAGTTCGTGTCAAATCTACTTATTCCTAGGTTAGTGATTCATGGGGTTACTGATAAATTTACAATTTATTTGACGGAAGGTTCATCTGTTGTATGTGTAAAGCTTTATTTAACTTGTTCCAATTGTAAAGATTGAGTTAATAAGTTCAGAATTAATCCTTTTTGTATTCATTTCAGTGCCAAAGTAAATTTTTTCCAACAGCTAACATTCTACTACCCAGATAAGTATGATAAAACGAATTGTATTGATGGAGATTGAGCCCGGGAGAGAGGCTTTATTTTTGGATATCTTTGAAGGTGTAAAAAATCAGATTCGATCCTGTGAAGGATGCATGGGCCTCGAATTGCTACAAAGTGAGAATGAAGGGAAAACAATCCTATGGACGATAAGTATATGGCAATCTGAAGCTGATCTTGAATCATACAGGACATCCGATTTATTTCAAAAAACATGGTCAGCTGTCAAACCGTTATTTTCAGGCAAAGCCCGTGCATGGACATTGAATCCGATTGAAACTCTGGCATGAAAATTTTCTCTTCTTCCCTTGGTATTATTTACAATGGTGATGTGCGTGATGGCCTGAAAAAAGTAATTGATGACCATCAACCACTTTCAGTATTTATCATTTGTGATGAAAATACTTCACGATTCTGTGTACCTAAAATTGAATCCTTTGTAGACAATCCACAAATCATCGTTACAAAATCCGGTGAGCAAAATAAAAACCTGGAAGCGTGCCGGTCTATCTGGTCATCATTGATTGAGAAAAGCGCTGACCGGGATTCAATGGTATTAAATGTGGGAGGTGGAGTAGTGTGTGATATGGGAGGATTTGCTGCAGCATGTTACCAACGCGGTATTCGGTTTGCCCATATTCCCACGACTTTATTATCGATGGCTGATGCAGCGATAGGTGGTAAATTGGGTGTGGATCATGATGGTTTCAAAAATTACATTGGCCTGATTCAAAATCCGTCATTCATATGGATTGACCAATCATTTTTAGAAACTTTGCCACCGCTGGAAATCACTTCAGGCATGTCAGAGATTGTGAAGCATGCGATCATCGGAAGTAAATCACTTTGGGATATTTTACTCGGTGTGCATTCAATAGAAGAGCTGAATTGGGCTGAAGTATTTGAAGAAAATATTCCTGTAAAAGTTAAAATCGTGGAAAGTGATTTGAAAGAAGATGGTCTACGAAAAGTCCTCAATTTTGGCCATACGATTGGGCATGCATTGGAAAGTTTCTTTCTGGCAGCCCGTGAGCCGGCGACTCATGGTCAATGTGTAGCTATCGGTATGCTCGTCGAAGCAAGAATATCACTTTCGATGTGTTTGTTGAAGAGTGCTGATTTTGAATCTATTACAGGAGTAATAAGTCGTTTATTGAGCCCTGAAGTTGTTTCTTTGCCCGGCATTGAAATGGTGCTTCCCTGGATAGGGGGTGATAAAAAGAAATCGAAAGGCAGGGTTGGTTTTAGTCTGCCTGATAAGATTGGATCATGCAGGTGGGACATACCGGTGGAGGAGAATATGATTATTGACAGTTTCGAGTGGGTACGGGCACAAGTCAAATCCGTACCTTTTCGTTTGAGAGTGGATAAATAGAGGCAAGGGATCATAATATAAATATGGAAAACAAGAATTCTTCATTTGCCAGGTATGGTAAAAGGATGTGGTATGCTGCCATCACCTTTGCGGTCCTGTTTATCCTTTTTTTTGTCATCCTATCCTTTCAGGGCCTTCCTGATTTTAAACAATTGGAAAATCCGGATTTTGAGCTTGCCACGCAGGTCATTGATATCAAGAGCCGTGAAATAGGTAGGTATTACACCCAAAACCGCCTACCTGTCACTTACAATGAACTCAATCCGTTCCTTATAGATGCTTTGGTAGCGACAGAAGATGTCAGGTATTTTTCACATTCCGGAGTGGATGTACAAGCTTTATCAAGAGTCATCATGGGGGTCATCACATTCAATACCAGAAAAGGTGGAGGGAGTACGATCACACAGCAATTAGCAAAACTACTTTTTGACCGTCCCGACTTTGAAGGCATGGGTAAAATGAAAAAAGCCTGGACGTTGGTCATTACAAAATTCAAGGAATGGATCACTGCAGTAAAGCTTGAAAAACAATATACAAAGCAGGAAATTCTGGCGATGTACCTCAATAAATTCAACTTTATCTATGGGGCCTATGGTATCAGTGCGGCATCGGAAATTTATTTTGGGAAAAATCAAAAAGATCTGAAAATCGAGGAAGCCGCCACACTCATCGGTATGTTGAACAATCCGGCGCTGTTTAATCCCATCCGACGACCTGATACAGTCATGAATCGAAGGATGATCGTACTGAATCAAATGCGTAAAGGGGATTACATCACGAGACATCAATATGATTCTCTCAAGGTGCTCCCTTTGGATCTTTCCCATTTCAGCAGACAAAGTCATGAAACAGGACCTGCACCGTACTTCAGATCTGAATTAGCCAATTGGCTCAAAGCTCTTTTTGAGAAAGAGGAGTATCGTAAATCGAATGGGGAGAAATATAATATCTATGAAGATGGTTTGAAAGTATACACGACCATCGATCTGGATATGCAGCAAATGGCTGAAGAAGAAATGTGGAAGCACATGTCGGGTGTACAGGAGAAATACAATAAAGTCTGGGAAGGAATGGATCCCTGGACGTATCATGCGGATGATATTCAAAAGAAAATAAGAAAGGAATCTCTTACACACTTGATTCGTCAAAGTGGCCGTTATGTCGCATTACGGGAAGTAAGGCTAAATGAGATGCTTGATAAAACTCAGACCGCCCATGACATCCAGTTGACCGACTGGGATATCGAAAATATTCTCCAGGAATCACAAAAGACAGGACGCATCGCCCGTCTTGTTTCAGGAAAAACGATAACTCCTGATCGGGGTAAAAAATATAAGGAGGTAATGGCCGGCGAATTGTGGACACCTTTAGCGACTGCGTGGAATGATTTTCAAAAGGAAATCATGAAGGAGATGAACACACCAGTAGACATGATGGTATTTGACTACAATCCTAAGGGTGAAAAAAAAGCGCACATGTCACCTCTTGATTCCATTAAGTATCATAGAAAATTTTTACAGACCGGTATTTTGGCCATTGATCCGAAGACCGGTGAAGTCAAAACATGGGTTGGTGGGATTAACAATAAATATTTTCAGTTTGATCACACCGGTGCAAGCCGGCAGGTTGGTTCGACATTTAAGCCTTTCGTGTATGCTACGGCTATTACACTGCAGGGTATTTCTCCTTGTTTCCCGGTTGTGGACCAGCCTTATACGATTGGTCCGGGGGATGGTAGTTTTGGACTTCTATCATCATGGACGCCTAATAATGCAGATGGGAAATACACGGGCCGCACCTTCACATTGTTTGAAGGTCTGAGAGATTCTCGCAATACAATTTCTGTTTTCCTTATGCAACAATTAGGAAATGCGAATGTGGTGAGGGGCCTGATAAATAATATGGGGATTGATAGTTCGACGCGCAGATCTGATGGTGAATATCGGGTACCTAATCAGCCATCCATTTGCCTTGGGTCTGCTGACCTTAGTGTCATGGAGATGACAGGCGCATATTGTACGTTCGCTAATAATGGCGTATTTGTCAAACCATATTTTGTAAGCTCCATCGAAGATCCGAATGGAAAAGTAATATACAGAGCTGTAAAGGAAGAACAGGTAGCCTTGCCACCTAAAGCAAATGCAGTCATGGTAGATATGTTGAAGTTTGCGGCAGATTATGCATTTCGTGATTTTAAAAGCGAGGTGGGAGGCAAGACCGGTACAACTAATGATTATGTAGATGGATGGTTTATGGGTGTGACACCTTCCTTAGTCGTGGGTACGTGGGTAGGTGGAGAAGATCCATGGATCAGATTCAATTCATTGGCCGATGGTCAGGGAGCGGTGATGGCCAGGCCATTTTTTAAAGCATTTCTCGGTCGACTGGAAAATTCCACTATGACAGATTATGATTCTAATGCAAAATTCGAAAAGCCTGTCGGAGGGCTTGATATCGAAACAGACTGCGCTAAATATAATGCCATGCGACATCAGAATGGTGTCATCGATCATTTTGACCCTAAAACGTATGAAGAAGAATTTAATGAAAATTAATTGAGATAAATTTGACCTTCTATATGTATAGCCTGACCTGATGACTAAAAAAATGAAAAACCAAATGAGAGTGTACATGGAAACCTGGTGTAAAAGTGGTTTTTTCATTTGTATATTTTATGTTCTTGTATTCGCGGGATGTGTACCGGTAGAAGAAAAAATTCCTGGACCGTTTGAAACCAGTATCCGACAGGAAGGCGTGCGAAAAATCTACGACATGCAGACCCGTCAGGAAAAGGATAGTCTGCTGATCAATTTGAAAAGTGATGATCCTTCGGTTCGTTATGCTGCAGCCAGAGCATTTGCTTCATTTCAGGATTCATCAGCACTCGAGGCATTATTCCCTTTGCTCATGGACAAGCAAGGTCAGGTGAGAGCCATGGCTGCCTATGCTATAGGACAAATCGGATCTGCAAAAGGTGAAGCTCAGCTTACAGCAGCTTTTGATGGCCGGGATAGTGCAAGACTTTATGAAGAGGCTAACAGCGCTATACTTGAAGCGATGGGAAGAATCGGCAGTACGCAATTTCTTCGTGCACTTAGTACGATCTCCACTTATCAGCCTTCTGATACACTATTACTCCTTGGTCAGGTCAGAGGTATATACAGATATTGTCTTCGAAATATGATTGATCCGGAAGGAACGGCTACGATGGTCAAGTATCTTTCTGATGCTAATATGCCTCCACAAGTGCGGCTTATTGCTGCTCATTATTTACATAGGGCTACAGGATTAGATCTTACACCATATGCAGATCAGCTGATAGCGGACTGGCAAAGTGAAGGTGATCCATTTCTCAGGATGTGCATCGCTACGGCAATAGGGAAATTAAAAACTTCCACAGCCAGTAAACTATTGATTGAAAGCCTGCCAACAGAAACGGATGATCGCGTCAAATCAAATATTATCCGGGCGCTTCAGACTTTTGAATACAATGATGTTGAAAAAGTATTACTTGAAGCTGCAAAGGATAGTCATGCAGGTCCGGCAGAAGTAGCCTCTCAATATTTTGTCAACCAGGGTAAAGAACAAGATGTCTCCAGATATAAAGCTGCTATGGATCAATGCAAGACATGGCAGGCTAAGACACGCATGGCTGAAGCCGCAAATAAAAATATGAGCTCAATGTTCAGTGGTGCCAAGACATCATTGGAAAAGGATATACTGGCCAATCTAAACCGTGCAACTAATGTATATGAGAAAGCTGCTTGGCTGAAAGCATGGGGCAGTGAAATCCGAAACTTCGAATCACTTCCAAAATATATGCAGCCTGATCAATCCATTGTGGTTCGAACGCAAGCTGTCACCAGTCTGATCGATGTATGTAAGGACAAGAATTTTGAGTCTTTTTTTGCCGGTCAAGGCTATCTGATCAGATCTCAGATCGGTGGATATCTCGCTAATGCCATGCGCGGAGGTGATGCAGGTATTCTTGCATTGATTGCAGGCGGCATCTCAGATCCAAAAACGGGACTCAAAGCGGTGATGAGTGACCGCAAAGGTGAATTGAGCAAGGCATTGGCCAATCTCAAATTGCCTGAAGAAATGGAGACGTATATAGAACTTGCAAAAGCACTTAAAGAATATAATATTGAGACTCTTTCCATTAGTGAGGATAAGAAAGGTCTAAAGACAATCAACTGGAAAATTATTGATTCGCTGAAAAAAGACAGCAAGGCGATCATTAAAACTTCTCTCGGTGATATCACGATGGAGTTATATCCGGAAAGAGCTCCGGGGTCGGTTGCCAATTTTGTAGAACTTGTAAATGCAAAATTTTTTGATGGAAAACCTTTTCATCGGGTTGTACCTAATTTTGTCATTCAGACAGGATGTCCGCGCGGAGATGGATATGGGAGTCTTGATTTTACAATCCGTTCTGAACTCGCAGAATCCTATTATGATGATGAAGGCTATGTAGGCATGGCATCAGCCGGTCTGCATACTGAAGGAACACAATTTTTTATAACACATTCACCGACTCCTCATCTTGATGGCAGATATACCATATTTGGAAAGGTCATATCAGGAATGGATATCGTACAGCGAATCGGAATGGGAGATACCATAAAAGAAATAAATATAGAATACTAATAACTTCATGAAATCAACACCTCTTGAATCAAGGCATATCGCACTGGGTGCGAAGATGACTGAATTTGCAGGATTTAATATGCCTGTTCTCTACACCAACATACAGGAAGAACACCAGGCCGTCCGCGAACGGATAGGTGTATTTGATGTATCCCATATGGGCGAGTTTATTGTCAAAGGAAAGCAGGCGCTGGATCTTGTACAAAGGATAAGTTCAAACGATGCTTCAGTACTTGCTATCGGACAGGCTCAGTATTCAAGCCTTCCAAACGAAACAGGTGGGATAGTCGATGATATGCTAGTATACAGACTACCTGAAGAAATGGCTGATCCGGGTGATCAGGCGTTTATGCTGGTGGTGAATGCCTCAAATATTCAAAAAGACTGGGATCACATTCAGCAATACGCAAAGAGTTATGATACACGATTGATTGATATTTCTGATCAGACGGGTTTGATCGCCGTGCAGGGGCCGATGGCTTTAGCAGCGCTTCAACCGCTGACAGATGTTGACTTAAAGAAGATACCGTACTATAGTTTTGCAAAAGGTGTTTTTGCAGGCATAGACAATGTATTGATTTCGGCTACCGGTTATACAGGTTCAGGCGGTTTTGAATTGTATGTTGAGAGCCCACATTTGCCGGCATTGTGGGATAAAGTAATGGCGATCAAAAATCCTGTTCAACCTATGCCTGCAGGTCTTGGTGCCAGAGATACATTACGTCTTGAAATGGGATTTTGTCTGTATGGCAATGACATTGACGACAGCACCTCTGTGATTGAAGCCGGCCTGGGCTGGATCACTAAATTGAAAAAAGCAAGTCCTTTTCCTTCAAAGGAAATTTTCATTGAGCAGAAAAAAAATGGAGTGAAGAAAAAGTTGGTTGGATTTGTGGTAAATGATCGTCGTGTTCCGCGTCATGGTTACCCAATCTGCGATGCAGATGGAAATGAAATCGGAGTCGTCACCAGTGGAACATTATCACCCACTCTCCAGGTGCCGATTGGCATGGCGTATGTGCCTGCGGATCTTGCTACACCGGGTTCAACATTTGGGGTCAAAGCAGGTGCAAAAATATTGGCAGCAAAGGTTGTCAGCCTGCCGTTTGTAAAAATCTAAATACTACAACTTGCCTTTGTTTGATTTTTCTCCAACAATGTGACGTCATTCAATTCCATTTTTTATCAGATTGATACAAGCGTACGCAACAAAAAATACGAATGAAAATATTTCCTTTCCAGGCCATTTATCCTAATGTGAATCTGATCGCTTCTGCGGATTCTTTTTTTTCAACCGTCAGAAATGATTATACACAATACCTGCAGAGTGGTTTCTTTCGCGAAACAGCGGATAAGGGCTTTTATATTTTTGAAATCAAAATTGGAAAAATTGTTCATTCAGGACTTGTTGTTTGTCTAGATGTCACTGATTACTCAGGTGGAAAAATAGTCCGTCATGAACAAACCATCGCCAGCAGTGAACAGGAAATGATCAAAATTCTGCTGCAACGTGGTGCGATGGTCAAGCCAGTTCTCCTATGTCATCCTGAAGTGAAAGAAATCACTAAGGAAATACAGAAACAGAAAAAAAGGAATAAGCCATTTTTGGAATTAGGCACTTCAGTAAATCCCATTCAATATACACTCTACCAGATTCCGGAGAAGGATGGACAGGAGTTGACGAAACTTTATAAGTCATTGATCCCGAAAGTATATATTGCTGATGGACATCATCGATGCAGCACAGGCGAAAAGCTATTGAAATTGCAGGGGAATAAAGACGGCAAGGATTATTCCCTTCTTCTTGCGGCTTTATTTTCATTTGATCAGCTTGATATTCTGGATTACAACAGGGTGGTGCATCTACCCTATAATCTGAAGCTGACTCGTTTTATGGCAGACATTAGTCTTGTATGCGATATAAAATACATCAGCATGCCCGCTAAGCCAAAACGAAAACATGAGCTGACCATGTGCATCCAGGACCAATGGTATGAAATGAAATGGAAAGATGATGTGCTGAAAAAAAATAAGAAATTGCCCGCCTCACTTGATGCCCATATTCTCGACGAAGAAATCCTTGATAAAATATTGGGGATAAAAGATGCCCGCACAGACAACAGGATAGAATATGTATCCGGTGATCTCGGGCCGGAAAGAGTAGAAGACAAAGCAAGAGTTTCTGATCTTCATATTGGGTTTTGTATTTATCCGGTACAATTCGAGGAGCTCGTCAAAGTATCTGATATAGGAGAAACACTTCCACCTAAAAGCACATGGTTTGAACCTCGAATGATAAATGGTTTTATCGTCAAAAAATATTGATGGGTCTGCGATACATTACAGCGGAATGGATTTATCCTGTCACTTCCCCACGTATTTTTCATGGCGTCATTGTGGTGGATGGGAATATAATAACTGACATCACATCCCGTAATCTTGTTCCGGCCGATCGACTCGAATACCACAAAGGAATTCTTATCCCTGGCTTTATCAATACACATTGTCATCTTGAGCTATCCCATCTTAAAGGGAGAATACCTACAGGTACAGGCTTGCTTGAATTTATCAAAGACGTAGTCAGTTTAAGAGAAGTTCCCCAAGATGAAATTGATGCAGCGATTGAAGAAGCTGATGAGTATATGTGGTCACAGGGCATACAGGCTGTGGGGGATATTTGCAATAAGCCGGATACATTTCCTGTCAAGCGGCGAAGCAAAATAAAGTATTACAGTTTTGTAGAGATGTTTGATTTTTTGCAGGATAGCAGAACTGAAGAACTTACAAAGAGTTACAAAGATGCATATGCGCTCGCACCAGAACCAAAATCTGCAGTTCCCCATGCACCCTATTCTGTTTCACCTGGTTTGTTTGCACAAATTAATCGACTCAATTCATCCAAAGTCACAGTGAGTATTCACAACCAGGAATTGAAAGCAGAAGAAGATTTGTTTTTAAGTGGTGGAGGTGATTTTTATAAATTCTATTCCGGATTTGGAATGAACCTGGATCATTTCAAAAGTACAGGTCAATCTTCAATCCATTATGGTTTGAAACATTTGGATCCGGAACATCGCACCCTTTTTGTCCACAATACTTTGACAACTCAGGAAGAAATTGAAGCTGCACATGAATGGAATCCTAATGTTTTTTGGGCTACATGTGCTAATGCCAATTTGTATATCGAAAACAAATTGCCGGATTATTTTGCTTTTATTAATTCAGAGGCTTTGATGGCGATCGGTACGGATTCTCTTTCTTCTAACTGGCAGCTTTCGATACTGGAAGAAATGAAGACGATCACTAAATATCAATCGCGTATACCTTTCGATACGTTGCTTCAATGGGCTACGATCAACGGAGCCAAAGCGCTGGGCATGAATGATCAATTGGGCTCACTTGAAATCGGTAAACAGCCCGGCATTTTACTTTTGAATTTTAATCCTGATATAGATAACCTTGCTGATCAAAAAGTGGAAATACGAAGATTAATATAGGAAGGAATATTTTTTCACTTGTCACTCGTTATACCCTGGTTCGGGGTTTCCAAAGAACAGGCACAAAATCATTTGTACTCATTAATCAAAAATAAATGTGTTGGACTGGATAAATTCAAATTTTTACTTTTTACTTTTTACTTTTTACTTTTTACTTTTGCCTATTGCCTATTGCCTATTATTTCAATCCGGCTCCGTCAATTGAAAAAAATACAGTCTTTCCTCTTTCCAGTTCATATCCGGATACAAGGATGAAAGGTTTTCAATATTTTTTAATTGTTTTCCTGCAAATGATTTTATAGCCTCCCGATCATCCTGTATAAACCGGTGTTCCTTAGCCCGATGTATTTTTTCAATTTGTTGATGTATTTCTTTGTTATGAGATTCAAGATGTGTTTCTGCGAATATATCCCAGATGATATCTATCGCCAATGGAGAAGGATGCACAAGATCCCGTGCATAAAATCTATAATCCCTGAGCTGATCCATCATGATTTCATAGGCCGGAAAATAACCATCATGCGTTTGATTTTTCAAATGCTGATCGATAGCCAGCAGAAGAGTTGACTTGCTGAGTTGATTTTCTTCAATACCATCACGGAGATGTCTTACCGGGCTCACAGTCCAAATGATATGTGCAAGAGGAGAAAGCTTTTGTATGGAATGTGTTATTTCTTCCAATGATTGTTTGCATTGAGTCAATGACATTCTGAAAGATTCAAATTCATTCTGTGGTATTTTATGGCAGTTGCCGACGATTGAACCGGTTTTTTTGAACCTGTATACGATTGCAGAACCAAGACTAATGAAGACAAATTTGCTTTTGGTTAGATGTTGATATGATTTTTCTATTGATGTATTGATGGTATCAAGGACCACATCTTTATCTTTTCCGGAATATGATCCATGATGATCAAGGCTATGGAAAAGGCCGTCCTGCGATACAAGTTCATTTTCCTGATACCATTCTTTATTAGCTATTCTTTCAAATGAACGGGCTATTGAAATGGGATTAAAGAGTATGCCGAATGGATTGGTTAAAATATCATATTTGTATCGTCCCAGTTTGTCAGCGATGTGTTCGGCAAAGCAAGATCCGGCCATGCTGATGGTATCTCCATATGTTATTTTGGGCCGGAATTCCTTAGGTTTAACATTAGTGATGAGATCGTGCATTGTCATGGATATATTTAATTCCATTTTGGGAATCCCGTAAAAGTAAATGGAAATAAAGGATTTATTTTTACCCGATAATTCGCCATTTTAATCTATGCCAAAATCAACTTTAAAACAACTTTCAAGTTCGCTTGGAAGAAAAGACCAGGAACCCAACATTTCGCTTGCAGAAAAGATCAGTAAAGCTTTAGATAAAAAGGCAGTTGCAGAATTGATTGAATTGATGAATCATAAATCATCTTCTATTCGTCATGACACCATAAAAGTTCTCTATGAGATAGGAGAAAGGACCCCGGTTATGATCATCCCATACGCTAAGGAATTTTTGAAGTTGTTTGATCACAAAGATAATTGGATGAAGTGGGGTGCCATGTCAGCGTTGTCTGCCATCAGTAACACAAAGCCTGATTTGATTGCTACTCATCTCACCTCCATACTGGATGCTATGGACTCCGGAAGTGTCATCACCCGTGATCATGGAATCTATATTCTGTGCAATGTAGCGAAACTGAAAAAATATCATGAAGATTGTATGGAACTTTTACTGGAGCAGATTCAAAAAGCACCGGTCAATCAGATGCCTATGTATGCCGAGAAAACAGCTGAGGTGATTTCTTTACCCTATATCAAAAAACTGGAAAATATTCTCCGGTCCCGTCAGGATGTCATGCAGATTCCCAGCAAAGAGAAACGCATTGAGAAGTTATTGAAAGATCTGCAGAAAAAGAAATAGTCTCTTTCTTTGCTTCAATTTTTTAATTGTTAAAGCATAAAATAACCTTTTGTTTCAATATTTGTTGAAATCATTGAAATACGTAGAGACCTGATTTATGAAATACACCGAAGCTCGCCAACAACTAATACGTACATGGGGGCAATTAAGCACACATTGGGGTATCAGCCGCACCATGGGTCAGATTCATGCGCTTCTCATGGTATCACCCGATCCCATGACATCAGATCAGATTATCGAGGAACTTAAAATTTCCCGGGGCAATGTCAGCATGAGCCTCCGGAGTCTTGTGGAGTGGGGTATTGTCCACAAAACATTCGTTCCGGGTGACCGCAAAGAATATTTTGCTTCCGAAAAAGATGTCTGGAAGATGGCTCTGCAGATCGCACGGGAACGGAAGCGCAGGGAACTGGATCCTGTCATTCAATCGATGCAACATCTTCAGGTCATAGACCCTGATTCAGCTTCAGCAAGAGAAGTTGATGAATTAAATAAGATGACCACCCAAATTCTTGATGTGGCTATGCAGGTAGATAAAATGCTTGATATCGGTATTCGTTCGGGAGGCCAGACTTTTGTGCGAAAACTGATCAGCGTTTTGAGGTAAGTCCTTACATTGAGTATAAGATGAAGTATGGCTTTTGGCTGATGATCTGTTTTGTGATCATGGCATGTGCTGTCACAAAGCACCCCACAAATGAAAATTCAGGAATGAAATACCTCATTCTGAATCCTTCAATACGTATTGTTGATTTTGATCCTTTAGGCCATGTATATATCCTTGATGAAAATGACCGGCTTTCTAAATATGATACTACCGGACAGCTTTTATGTCATGTAGTCAATAATAATCTGGGAGAAGCGCATAGTCTTGATGTCGGAAATCCATTCAAGACTTTTGTTTTTTACAGAGACCAGCAAACCATTTTAATTTACGATCGTACACTCTCCGAAATACAGAGAATTCGTCTTTCAGATTGGGAATTACATGATGTCACTGCAGCAGGCCTTTCACCGGACAATGCCATCTGGGTATTTGATGGTACAAATCGTGTTTTGGTCAGGTTGGATGATCATGGAAATGCGCTCCTTACCTCTGATCCGTTTGATATCATCGGTCCTGGTTCCCCCAGACCGGATTTCATTTTTGATATGGATCAATATCTTTTATTGAAAGAATCAAATCATCCCATTTCCGTTTTTGATGATTTTGGAAAATTTCTTTACAATGCGGATATCAACAAGGATACATTTTTTTCAGTCTCCACAAAATATGTGGTGACAGGTTCCGGGAAATATATTCAGATGTATGATATAGCTGAACGAAAATACGTGGCACCTGTATTATTAAAAGAGAATGTTGGAGAAAAAAAGATTTATCCGTCAGGAGGTAGATATTATGTGGTGGATGGCAAAGGGATTTATAAAGTGAATAGTGAATAGTGAATAGTGAATAGTAAATAGTAAATAGTGAATAGTGAATAGTGAATAGTGAATAGTGAATAGTGAATAGTGAGACGTGAGACGTGAGACGTGAGACGTGAGACGTGAGACATGAGACATGAGACATGAGACATGAGACATTTTGGCAAATCAAGTTACGAAATGAACTAATTATAGTTACATTTTCGATTTGATAAAAAATCGAACATCGAAAATCGAAAATCGAAAATCGAAAATCGAAAATCGAAAATCGAAAATCGAAAATCGAAAATCGAAAATCGAATGCTTCGACTCGCTAATCTCATCCATGTGCTGCAGCTCAGCAACCATCGAA